>PMIV01000248.1 GCA_003158355.1 Anaerolineaceae bacterium | reverse complement strand
AGCGACATGAGTAAAGTAGGCGGGCAGGTGGGAGACTTGCAGGTTTTACCCGCAGACCAATTGACCGAACTGATAAAAAAGGCCAAAGTGCACATCGGCATCATTACCACTCCGCCCTCCCCTGCCCAGGAAATCGCCAACGCCATGACCGCTGGCGGCATCAAAGCCATCTGGAACTTTTCCACCGCCCACCTGGTCGTACCCGAGGACGTCTTAGCCTTGAATGTCGACCTTTCACTCGAGCTGGCAGTGCTTTCCCGCTACGTAAACAGTTTAGAGAACTAAGCTCTTTTTATTGGAATAATCGATCAGGACTGCTTATGTTTCCAGCAGTCCTGATTTTATAGAATTCCTTTGCGCCGAATATCAATTCAGCGGTCTAACAGGTCGCCCTTCGATGTAACCGCGGTACCCGGGGGTAAAAAACGAAATCGTCCTATTGTCTGGATGTAGGCAGCTCCGGCATTTGCGGGCCTTCTTTGCCCAGTAGTTCCGCCAGCACAGCGCGCATGGCTACACGGTCATCCCAGAGGTATTCGACCGTGCCGAAACACATGGATTGTTCGTGGCCTTTGCCAAACACTGCCACCAGATCATCGGGTCCGGCCATATTCACCGCCCGGCGGATGGCTGTACCGCGGTCAGGTTCGCGGAACATCGTCGTTCCCTCCACGGCGCCGGCGGAGATAGCTGCGGTTGCCATTTCGGTAAGAATATCGTCAAGTGATTCGGTGCGCGGGTCTTCGGCAGTCAAAATAGTGATATCCGCCAGCCGCGCGGAGGTCTCGCCCATCATACGGCGCTTCTCGCGGTCGCGCAGCCCCGCTGAACCAAACACCGCAATCAGCCGGCCTTTGGCCATCACGCGTAGTGTACGCAGTGCCACCGTCAACGCATTGGGAGTATGCGCAAAATCGACGATTGCCGTAAAAGTCTGCCCGGAGTCGATTCGTTCCATGCGGCCTGGCACAACGGGTAAACCGGCTACAGCTTGCGCTGCCACTGCTGGGTCGATCCCCAGCGCGCACACGGTTGCGCCAAAAGCAGCCAGGCAGTTCGAGACGTTGTAATCTCCCGGGATGGGGCAGTGCACCGGAACCCGGAAACCCTCACCCTGGATGACAAAATCGATTGCATCAGAAGCCGGTTGGATATCCAGTGCGTTCAGGGTTCCCAGCCCTTTCAGGCTGTAGCTCACAAATTTCCCGGTGCCTTTTTGTTTCAAAGTCTCAAAAGAAAGGTCGTCCGCGTTCAAAACACTGAAGCGCGGGTTTCCCTGCGGTTTAATGTGGGTCTGTTTCAAGCTTTCAAAGAGCATGCCTTTGGCAGCCAGGTAATTTTCATACGAACCGTGGTAGTCAAGATGTTCGTGGGTCACGTTCGTGACCACTGCCACATCGTACTCGCTGCCAGTGACGCGGTGCTGCGCCAACCCGTGCGAGGTAGTTTCCAACACCACGTGGGTCATGCCGGTATCGACCATCTTCGCCAGGTAACACTGCACATCTGGGGATTCAGGTGTGGTCACGTGAAAACCGGTGTCGATGATCTCATTGCCGATCATGGCATTGACTGTCGTGATCAACCCGGTGGCGATGCCGGCTGCTTTAAGGATTTGATAAATGATGTTCGATGTGGTGGTCTTGCCGTCCGTGCCCGTCACCCCGATAACGGTCAAATGCCGTCCCGGATGGCCGTAAAAGCTGGCGGCCATGTAAGCCATGGCTTCGCGGGCATTCTCCACCTGGACATATGGTACAGTCAGACCTTCCAGCGCCTGTGTGCCGAGGATGGCGACCGCTCCCTGCTGGATGGCATTGGGAACATAGCAGTGGCCGTCGGTGTTTCCGCCGCACAGGCATACAAAAATATCCCCGGGCTTTACCTGGCGCGAATCCAGGGCAATGCCCTTGACCAGAACGGCTTCAGCAGCGCCGCGCACCTGGCAAGGGACGGGTAGATCCTGGATCAGAGTAGTTAACAGACACTCAGTATTGATCATCTCTTTTCAACCTATGAAAGGGAATGGAGCCTTTCTAATAAGCTAATTTTGTTTCGGATATGTTTATGATACCTGATTTTTACTCTTTTTTAGTGACTCGCTGCTGGATTCAGATTGCGCTTTGTGAACCGATTTTTTTGTAGCTTTGCGTTGGCCCAACCAGATCGCCCCGGAACCCAGCAAGATGAACGCTCCCGCTAACGGCCGCACCACCTTTGGCGAAAAACCCAGGTAATCATAAGCGTTAAAATTGAATTCCTTGGCATAGATCGCAGTTTGAGCGCCGCTGTCATCCAGCACAAAAAGCCAGAGAACACCGGGTGTGACCCCGGCCTTGTAAGCCTTTGCCTGCCAGGTGAAAGCCGTGGACCTGCCCGCCGTGATGCTGCGTTCGGTGATCCCTTTGGGGGTCATCTCCATACCGCCCATTTCCAGACGGGCGGCAAAACGTAGCGGAGTATCGTGCCCTGCGGTAGCCTGCGTGCTGAGCTTGAGAGAGTAATCGTTAGCATCCAGCACCCAACCGCGGTCGACCCAGCTTGCCGTCACCCGCACCTGATCACCCTCTTGCAAGGGAATATTTACTGTGGCTGAATCTGTGTGGCGAAAGAATAACGAGAAAACCAAAATGCCGATACCCACCAGCACAACTGCATAGATGAACCAATAAAACCAACGCATAAACGAATTATACCGTTTAACGAAAGACCGGCGCAGGTGCGCCGGTCAATCCAGAAGAGGAATCTCTAAAATTCAATATTGATGTTTGCCTGGGAATCCTTATCGCCGTCGATCTCGATTTGATAGGGCTCTTCTGATCGTTCCATCTCTTCCAGGATGTTCTCGATGCGGCGTGATTTTACCGAATCGGGCATATAACAGCCAAAATTATGGAAGACCCAGCGTGCCAACTGCAGCGGCAGCGGCACCCAGATGGTGTATCTTTTCTCGCCGCCCGCTTCGGTCGAACGAATATGTACCATCATCCAGCGGCTGGAGAGAAGCTGCATCCCAAAAAAGAGGATGGCGCAGGAGACCAACAAGAAGAACAGTGCAAACCAGAATCCCACGCCCATGCCGGAGCGGTTGTAACTGCCTAAAAGCCAGTACCCCGAAAGCGCCATGAAGATGATCCCCAGCCACAAAAAGATGCCCCACAGTGAGCGCCATCCGGCCGGAACTTCGAGCGGCTCGCTGATTGTTTTCTGAGATGCAGCGGGGCTCACGACTCTGGCAGGAGCAGCATCTTCGTATTGTGTAGTACTGCCGCCTTCCAAAATTTCTAACAGATGAGCACCTTCTTCGATACTGAGCGCGCCCTGCTCTACTTTGCGCAAAATTTCAAGCTTACTCTCATCGATTGTCATGGCTTACCCTTCCAGTGCCTGGAGAAGTTTTTCGGCTTCTTCCACGGATATTTTCTTGTCTTGCAGCATTTTGAGCACCAGCATGCGCTCTTCATCTGAAGCGGCCTTTTTCTCTTTAGCCGCCGGAGCAGACGCATTAGGCTCAAAACCAAACCCGTATACTTTACCTTCGCTGCGGTGCCCAAAATCGTCCGTGCGCGTGAACCCTTCCACCTTGTCGGCGGCATGGCGCATGGCATTGCTGGCTTCCCAGCCGGCATGACGCAGGGAATGATTGACGCCTTTCATACTTTGACGAATTTTTTCTTCGATCTCCCGGCCAAAATCCCGCCAGGTATCTTCCAGATCATCAAACACAAATGAGAACTCACCCATTGCTTCTTTTCCTTCCCGTACTTTAATTTCGCCGCCGGCGCTCAAGCGCACGGCTGCACCGCCCAATCCCAACGGCAAAACGTAGTCCCTTTCCTTCACATCCAACAACTGACCGCCGGCATGCACCGAGATCTTTTCGCTGTCGCTTTCCAGGCTGAGGTTGGCGGCCGCATTTTCCATCACGACCAATTCGATCGCTCCGCCAGTGCGGACGTTTGTTTCACTGACCGCGGCGTCGATTATCTGAATGTGCGCATCACCGCCGGCAGATACCTGTACCTTGCCCTGCACAGACGAGAGCTCTGCGTCACCGCCCACCGAGCGCGCCAGAACATCTTGCGCCTTGAACCCGTCCAGGTCGCCGCCCACCCGTCTGATCTCTACCGTGCCGCTGACCTCTTTGAAGACGCAGTCCCCGCCGATGGAATCGACCGAAATGCCGTTCAACTTCTGAAAGTGCAGATCGCCGCCCACCTTTTGCACTTCCACCTTGCCGCTGATAGCCAAAATGCTGGCATCCCCGCTGACGCGCTCCAACACCAGATTCACACCCGCCGGGACTTTCAGCTTGGTATCCGAATTGGCGTGCAAATAAACTGCCCCGTCCTCATCCTTCATGCGAAAAGACTCGCCGTCTTCCACGGTGGCCGCCAACTGCGGTTCCTCACCACCCTCAATAAAGAGATCGCCGCTGGTTCTCACCACCAGCCTGGCGTCGTTTTTCATGGGAATAATTGTTTGTTTCATCTTCACCGTCCTTCTATTGATGACCCATAACCTGTTTCCAGTGGTCTTATTAATTTTCTTATGGTTATAATAACAATAATTGAAGTATTTGTCAATATATATTCAATATTATTAAACTTGATATTGATTTTCTGATATATCTTATAAATTTTACTCTGCCGGAATCGAATTCAGGCGCTATAATTGATCTGGTTGGATACAATTTGATCAAAAGGAATGGAAATGAAAATTAAGAGTTTGTTTCTGCTTTCCGTTATTTCCCTGGCCGTGTTTGTGAGTGCTGCCTGTGCAGCACAGGCCGAACCGGTATATGCCTCCGGCACCGCTAAAGACCAGGCAGTGGCTACGGCCGCTCCCTTCGCCCAGGATATTCTGGACGGCATCCAAAAGAAAGACTTCAGCCTGTATTCCAAAGATTTTAATGCCGCTATGCTCAAAGGCAGCACCCAGGCCAGCTTTGATAAGATGGCCGACCAATTTGCCGCCTATGGTGAATTGAAAAGCAGCGACCTGATCAACGTCCAGATCGTCAGCACCTACTACCGCGTCAACTACAAACTGACCTATGCCAGCAAAGTTTTAACCATGGGCGTGGTCATCCCCAATGACGGCACCGCCGCAGTCTCCGGATTGTGGTTCAAGTAAGGCCGGCCCATTAACAACAAAATAGCGCCGCTGATACAATTGGCTGGCGCTGTTTTATTTAATGGATAGATTTTTTGTTTGAGTGTGAAATTTTACTTGAGCCGTTCTTTCAACCAGGCTTTGACCTCTGCGGAGCCAATGCCGGCCCAGGGACTACCGACCCCGAAAACTATCACCGTGTCGTGCTGGTCGACCCAGGGCCACAGGCTCTCTAAAAATGCTTCCGGTGAATCGGCACAATCCAGCACCACCGCGGACTCGGAGAGCTTAATCCACGGATAGCTGTGCAGCATGCTCCGAAACGTGGAATAGTCCTGATCGGCGTTCTTCAGTTCGTAGGTCACAAGTAAAACGGGCATGCGTTTCTCCCTTCTCGTTGCACAAGAGAACATTCATTATTAAATTGTCCAACAATAAATGGTCAATAAAAAGAACCGGTCCCCCTACATTAAAATCCTTTAATCATTATATACATTTCGCGCCGGGAGGGGGCGTTCGAGATGTGGATGTATTGTGGAGATATTTTGTAGGCTGATGAACGTAACTCTGTTTTCTTACGTTCGCAGATTCCGCCAGAACAGCGCTCCGAGCGGGAGCAGCAGCAGCGCGCTGCCGCAGATGGGTAAAAACGGCTTGCGGGAGGTTTGCCCCGCGTTTTGAGCCGGCGTCGCAGCAGTCTGTTGGCTTACCGCCTTCGTAGGCTCAAGTATTGTAGGTGTCGCTGCTTCAATGACCGCCTGCGTGGGCGTCGCGTTGAGCGTAGATACGCTAATCTCCGTGGGCAGCAGGGTCGGGGTCGCCGTCAGCCAGGGATAATCATACGAATCGTCATTGGCCTTCATGCCATCGGGGAAGTAAAAGGTCATCTCATCGGCGATCTGCCGCACAGTTGCGTCCGCGGGAGCCAGCGCCAGCGCCTGCCTGATCTGGCTCAGGGCAGCAACGGCATCAGTGCTGGTATCTATGCCTTCCTCTTTAGCAAAGTTGGCATAATACCCCAGCAGGTCGGCATAACCGGCGTGCCAGAGCGGGTCGTCCGGTTTGAGGGTGACCGCCTGCTCATAAGCCTGCCGGCTGAGCGCATAGAGCGCTTGAGCCCCGGAGTCAGTGGCAATGTGGTAGGTGCGAAAGCCGCGCCGTTTGGGAGAGATGAAGATCTGTTTATACTGCTTGCCCAACATGCCCCAGGCTTCGCCATCCTTCAGGTTCTGTTCCACCGCGGCCTGATCTTTGAGCACGGTCTGCCAGACGGAGGGCTGCACCAGTTCGATAATAAAATTGTCGGCCTTAGTGGGTTCAAAATCGTTGTACGACCAGTGAATCTCGTTGCCTAGGATCGTACCGCCCGCCTTGGTTGGGCTGTTCTCCGCGGTCTGGTTGCGGATGACATTCTGCTCATTGGCCGCGTAGGGCAGGCGCACGGTCAGTTCGGCGCTGCCGATGCTGCCCTGCCAGCCCGCGCCGGTGGAAAAGATGTAATAGAACCAGATATATGGGGAAAGCCCGGAGGCTTCGAGGGTGTAGGTGACCCTGATCTGTGTCACCTGCCCGGCGGGGAAGGTGACCGCGAAGGCCGCCCAGGGTACGGTATCGTCATACCCGAAGGGATCCTTGCCGGTGGTGCGCCGGCTGCTGACCGCGCTGCCGTTCACACTCACTTGAAGGTCGCTGATCTCGGGATAATTCGAAAATCCATCGTTGCCGCTGATGGGGAAGCGCACGTCCATGCTTTCGGCCTGGCTGCCCGTGTTGTACATGTCGAAGTCGGCCGTAACCAGTGCCTGCCCCAAACTTTTGGCGGGCGCGTCTGCCTGCACATCGATGAGCACGCTTTCGGACTGCATACGCACCTGCGTGCCTTCGCTGCCCGGCCCGGGGTTCGCCCC
>PMIV01000165.1 GCA_003158355.1 Anaerolineaceae bacterium | reverse complement strand
ATGGCTTTGGCAGTATTGAGATTATCGCCGGTGAGCATGGCCACCTGGAAACCCATTTTCTTTAGTTCCTGGACTGCGGCTACCGATTTTTCTTTCAGAACGTCTGCTACAGCAATAATGGCTATCATTTCTTTGTCTACAGAAACAAGCAGGGTTGTTTTCCCTTCTTTTTGAAAATCTTCGATAATTGTCTGATTTGAAGGATCAAAAGTAGCAGCCCGTTCCATGAGGCGATGATTGCCAACCGCAATTTGTTGACCGCTTACTTCGGCAGAGACGCCTTCACCTGGAAAGGAGTTAAATCCAGTGGGATCAGTTAGTTGAATACCGCGGTTCCCGGCTTCTACCAAAAGTGCATCTCCAACAGGGTGTTCACTGTTTCGCTCTACACTGGCTGATAGGAGTAAAACCTGTTCCTCTGTGAATTTTGGATTTAGTATATGAATATCCGTAACAACCGGCTGTCCACGGGTCAAGGTTCCTGTTTTGTCCATCACGATGAGGTTTACTTTTTTTGCTTGTTCTAAAGCCCCACCAGAGCGATAAAGAATGCCATTTTGAGCTCCCTTTCCTGTACCCACCATGATCGCTGTTGGGGTAGCCAGACCCATGGCACACGGGCAAGCAACTACCAGGACCGCCACCGCATTTATCAAGGCACGAGTTAATGCTGAAATTCCAGTGGATAACGCAGGTGCGGGGATAAGAAAATACCAGACCAAGAAAGTTACAGCAGCTAATGAAATCACAGTCGGGACGAAAATTGCAGATACCTGGTCAGCCAACTTTTGAATAGGCGCTTTGCTTCCCTGGGCATCTTCAACCAATTTGATAATTTGAGCTAATGTGGTTTCTTTACCAACATGTATAGCTTCGATTTTTACTGAACCTTGTTGATTCAAGGTAGCGCCGGTTACTTTATCGCCAACCTTTTTTTCAACTGGCAGCGATTCACCGGTTAGCATGGATTCGTCGACTGTTGAATGACCCTCCATAACCACACCGTCCACCGGGAATTTTTCACCTGGTCGAATGAGAACAATATCCCCTTTTTGAACATCTTCCGCCTGAATTGTTACTTCTTGACCATCCCGGATAATTTTGGCTGTTTTTTCTTGCAGTGCCATTAACTTTTTTATTGCTTCGGAGGTTCCCCCTTTGGCTTTTACTTCGAGGTATTTTCCGAGTTTGACTAAGGTGATGATCACGGCAGAAGTTTCCAGATACATATGGCCGGACAACAAACCAAAGACAACTGGCAGTGAATAGAGATAAGCCACTGAAGACCCAAGTGCGATCAAAACATCCATGTTGGCGGAGCGATTCCGTAGCGCTTTAAACGCTCCTACATAATATTGCCAGCCGACATAGAACTGCACCGGAGTTGCTAACAGCAGGGAAAGCCATTTAAACCAGGTTGAATGGCTAATCATCATGGGAAGAACCCCAAAATCACTTAACATGGTGAGCGTGAAAAGGGGAATGGTAAAGATCAATCCAATGATTAAAAGGTGCAGTTGATGATTCACTTCTGCAGATCTGGCATCAGCTTCTGCATCTCGGGTTTCACCGTTAAACTCGATCAGATCAAAACCAAGTGTCTGAACAATGTGTCTGAGTTCATGTTGAGAGATTAAAGTAGGGATATATTCAATTTTTACTTTTTCTGTAGCGAGATTAACTACCGCTGCCAGAACGCCTTCAATTTTCGTTAACCCATTTTCAAGCCGTTTGGCATCACTGGTTTCACCAATGTGTTTTATTTCAAGGTCCAATTCACCAGTAGCGATACCATATCCAGATTTCTCGATTCGGCCAATGATGGATTCAAGGGAAAGAGCAGTAGGGTCAAAATCAACTACTGCTCTTTCAGATGCCAGATTTACAACAGTATTTTTAACACCATCCAATTTTTTTACACTTCGCTCGATGGTAGCGACGCAATTGGCACAAGTCATGCCAGTTACGGGTAAAACTACTTGTTTTGTTTCTGCCATCTTTTCCTCGTTTTTCTTGTAAAACTATTTTTCTACCGGGTAGTTTATTTCTTTTAATAATGCTTCAATTTTTGTTTCATCAGCGGGGGCTTCAAACTGAACCGAGACCATCTTGGTTGGAAGATTGGCCTGGACTTCTTTTACACCCGCCAGATCAGAAAGTTCCGTTTTTATGGTGTGAACACAATGATTACAATTAATTCCTGGAACATGATAGCTAACAGTATTCATTCTCTTCTCCTTTAGACTTTTGTAGCTGTTTCATAGATTTCAGCAATTTCTTTCAAAACGCGCTCACGCTCATCAACATCCTCGCCGCGGATTGCGGTGACCAGACAGGAATTTAGATGTCCATCCAAAATGGTAAGACTTGTTTTATTCAGGGCGGCCTGAACAGCCTGAATTTGACGGATGATATCGATGCAATAATCACCATTTTCCAACATTTTTTCTATTCCACGAACATGACCTTCAATTGTTTTTAGACGATCCAACGCGTTTTGGTTTTTCATTTGCCTGATCCTTATTACCCCATCCCCCTATGGGGGGGGTATATACAGGTAATATATCAAATAAGAGCAGATATGTCAAGTATAAAATTTGTAAGCGAAAAAACAACTTTGATATTTTATCTGCGTGGTAGAATTATTAAAATTTAATCATTAAAGGGCTGTCTTATGAACGACTTAGAATCAAGATCAATTAACACAATTCGATTTCTGGCAGTAGATGGTGTTCAACAAGCAAATTCGGGTCATCCAGGTTTACCCATGGGTACCGCAGCAATTGCCTATACTATCTGGACCAGACATTTGAAATTCAATTCAAAAGACCCACAGTGGCCAGACCGGGATCGTTTTGTCCTATCTGGCGGTCATGGCTCCATGCTTTTATACAGCCTGCTGCATTTGACAGGTTTTGGATTAACCATTGAAGATTTGAAACAATTTCGTCAATGGGGTAGTTTAACCCCGGGACACCCTGAATACGGTTGGACTGTTGGCGTAGAAGCAACAACAGGACCGTTAGGGCAAGGTTTCTGTAACGGTGTAGGTATGGCTATTGCTGAAGCTCACCTTGCAGCGGAGTTTAACCGGGATGGTCACAAAATTGTTGATCATTATGTATATGAGATCGTTACCGACGGCGATTTGATGGAAGGGGTAACTTCTGAAGCAGCTTCACTTGCCGGACATTTACGTTTGGGGAAATTGATCTATCTTTATGATGATAATCACATCAGTATTGATGGCCCAACTGATATCTCATTTACAGAAGACCGCGGTAAACGTTTCGAAGCTTATCATTGGCAGGTATTGCATGTGGAAGATGGAAACAATGTAGAAGAGATCGATAATGCGATCAATCAAGCCAAAGCTGATCCGCGTCCTTCTTTGATCATGTGCCATACTCACATTGGATTTGGTTTGCCTACCCGGCAGGATACCTCAAAAGCTCATGGTGAACCACCTGGGGATGAAGAACTCAACGGTGCAAAAAGAAAACTTGGCTGGCCAGAGAGCCCGCGCTTCTATGTTCCTGAAGATGTTGCGGATTTCTTCAAGCAAGTAGCCCAACAAGGTGAAAAGAAAGAACTTGAATGGACTACTGAATTTGAAAAATATAGTAAGGCATTCCCAGTTGAAGCTGGTGAGTTCACACGCCGACAAAAATCACAACTACCCAAAGATTGGCAAAAAGCCTTACCGGAATTCCCGGCAGATCCCAAGGGCATGGCAACGCGGGTTGCTTCTGGAAATGTGATTAATGCAATTGATTCCACTTTGCCAGAGATGATAGGTGGATCAGCAGATTTAACCCCATCAAATAATACCTGGATGAAAGATACCACTGCTTTCCAACCGGAAAACCACATCGGTCGCTACCTCCATTTTGGCGTGCGTGAACACGGAATGGGAGCGATCGTAAATGGATTGGCTTATCATAAAGGCCTCATTCCATTTGGAGCCACTTTCCTTGTATTTACCGATTATATGCGAGGAGCAATTCGTGTAGGTGCACTCTCTCATGTGCCATCTATTTGGGTAATGACTCATGACAGCATTGGACTTGGTGAAGACGGGCCAACCCATCAACCGGTTGAACATCTGGCTGCTCTGCGGGCTATTCCGAACCTTGTTGTACTTCGTCCTGGGGACGCAAATGAAACGAAAGAAGCCTGGCGGGTAGCCATTGAAAGGCGTAATGGACCGACCCTGTTAGCTTTAACACGGCAGGCTTTGCCGACCCTGGATCGAACCAAAGTTGCTTCTGAAACAGGTGTGCAGAAGTGTGCTTATGTTCTGACCGACCTGGGTAAAAGGGAGCCGGAAATGATCTTGATGGCTTCAGGCTCAGAAGTCAGCCTGATTTTGGATGCAGCAACCAAACTTGCCGAAGA
>PMIV01000014.1 GCA_003158355.1 Anaerolineaceae bacterium | reverse complement strand
TTGTTCATGGTGATCAGGTTAGCTGCTTCATTAGGGTGATTGATCCACTAAGGTTTTTCACGTCATAAACGGTAGATTTTTCCGGTATACTTGAAATGTCTGGAAATTTCAGACATCCTAAAATTTTCGAGGTCTCTAATGAAATTTTTGATCACAGGTGGAGCGGGGTATATCGGCAGCACCATTGCGTCGGCTCTTGAAGAAGCCGGTCATACACCCATCATTGTTGATTCATTGATCACTGGCCGTAAGGAATTTACGCAGAATCGTATTTTTTATCAGGCGGATATTGCTGATGAAGCGGCCATCGGACAAATTTTTAAGGATCATCCCGACATCCAGGCCACGGTGCATTGCGCCGCGCTGATCGTGGTGCCGGAATCTGTTTCTCAGCCGTATGACTACTATCAGGATAACGTGGCCAAAAGCCTGGTTTTTTTCCACACCCTGAGCAAACTGGGGTACGGCAAAGTGGTCTTTAGTTCGTCGGCTTCCCTCTACGACGTTGTGCCCGGATTCATGGTCACCGAAGAAGCACCGCTCAAGCCCTCCAGCCCGTATGCGCGCACAAAATTCATGATGGAAATGATCCTCAAAGATTTTTGCAGCGCCTACAACATGAAGGGCATCGCCCTGCGCTACTTCAACCCTATCGGGGCTGATCCTAAACTGCGCAGCGGCCTGTACGTGAAGAGCCCCACCCATGTGCTGGGCAAGCTGGTCGAGACCGCGCAGGGACGCAACCCCGTCTTCCAGATCACGGGCAACAAATACACTACCCGCGACGGCACGGGCATCCGCGATTACATTCACGTCTGGGATCTGGCTCGCGCACACGTCAAAGCCCTGTCCGAATTCGATGCCGTGTTCGAACGCGCCGGCAACCCCAAAGAGAATTATCTGGTCATCAACCTGGGTACCGGTAAAGGCGTTACAGTCAAAGAACTGGTCAGCGCCTTTGAAAAAGTTTACGGTCAGTCCATCAACAAGGTTGAGACCGATCCGCGACCGGGTGACGTGGCTGGTTCTTTCTGTAATGCCGATACTGCCAAGCGCCTGCTCGGCTGGAGGGCCGAACTCTCCGTCGAAGATGGCATTCGCGACGCTCTCAAATGGGACGAAAAACGCTCCGTGATGCTGGGGTTGAAAACAAAATAGCATAAACGAATCACTCGACCTGAAAAAGATCGAGTGATTTTTTATATATCAATTGTTTCTGTAGAATCTCCGCTCAGTTTTAATACCCTCTTATATACTGCGGCGCCACCGGCAGCGGAACCCCAAGCTGCTGTGCGGCCTGAACCGCCCAACGCGGATTGCGTAAAAATTCACGCGCCAGCAAGACCACATCGGCTTTGCCAGAGCGGACCAATTCGTCGGCCATGCCAGCCTCGGTGATGAGACCTACTGCTGCTGTGGCGATACCGGCTTGTTCACGTACCGCCGCGGAAATGGGCACCTGGTAACCGGGCGCCAGGGGCATCTTCACGTGCGCAAGATTCCCGGCTGAAGAGCAGTCGACCAGGTCCACTCCTTCACGTTTGAGCACTTTAGCCAGCTCAACCGATTGCGGAATGTCCCAGCCGCCTTCCGTCCACTCTGTGCCGGAGATGCGCACGGTCAAAGGGTAATGTTCCGGCCAGACCTTGCTGACGGCCTGCACAATCTCGATGAGGAAACGGATGCGATTTTCGAAACTGCCGCCGTATAGATCCGTGCGTTGATTGGAAAGCGGGGACAGGAACGAATTAAGCAGATAGCCGTGAGCGGCATGGATCTCCAGCCAGGTAAAACCGGCTGCCAGCGAACGCGCAGCCGCTGCCACAAAAGCCTTTTGAATCTCATGGATCTCGGCGACAGACAACTCCTGCGGAACCTGATAGCCATCACTAAATGCCAACGGACTGGCACCAACAACTTCCCACCAGCCTGCATCACCCGGGGCCAACGGCTCACCACCGTCCCAGGGGCGATTCACGCAAGCTTTGCGGCCGGCATGAGCAATCTGAATGCCGGGGATAGCTCCTTGTGATTTGATAAAGCGGGCCACCCGTGCCAGGGGTTCCACCCGGTCATCCGACCAGATGCCGACATCATCCGGGGTGATGCGTCCGCGCGCTTCCACGGCGGTAGCCTCAGCGATGACCAGCCCTACTCCGCTGGCAGCCAGGCTGCCTAAGTGCATTAACTGCCAATCGTTCGAGAATCCGTCTGTATATGAATACTGGCACATTGGCGAGACGCCAATGCGGTTGCGTAAAGTTACGTCTTTGATAGTAAAAAGATCAAATAAACCGGTCATAGCTTTCTTCCTTGTTCTAATCTATAAAATTACCATTAATTACTGGTCTCCACCACAAAAACTTCCAATGT
The DNA here is from genome assembly GCA_003158355.1 of Anaerolineaceae bacterium. Lineage (GTDB taxonomy): Bacteria > Chloroflexota > Anaerolineae > Anaerolineales > Anaerolineaceae > UBA6107. Next base: position 1,795 of record PMIV01000014.1, on the reverse strand, counting down.
AGTTTCGAGATCAAGCTGTGATGTCTTACTCTGGACATCCAACTCCAGTAATTTATGGTAGATGGACTCCAGTTTTTCCATGTTGAAACGGCGCGCGTGCTGGGTATACTTGCCCACCTGATTATTGAAGATCACCTTGCGCTCCACCAATGCCTTCAGGTCTTCGCGGGCATCCAGCGCTTCGCGCACCTGGATAAGCTGGCGAAAACGGTGGCTGATCGCCCCGAGGATGACTTCTGGCTGATCCTGTTCGAGCAGTTGATGCATCAGACTCTGGGCCTCGCGGGTACGCCCCTCTACCATCGCATCCAACATCACGAACACATCGGCAGACCCTTCATCCAGNNTGGATGGTACCACCCTGCCGTTTGAACTCGGCTGTCACCCAGCCATCCATCGCTTTTTCGTCTGGCAGCGGAAAGGCTTTCATCTCGGCCTGGTCGTGAGCTACGGCCCACTGTGCCAACCAATGGCCGTCGTGCAGCGTTTCCCACACCTGGATCCAGTTATTACCGGCATCTTTGCGCCAGCGTTGGTGGTCGTCAATATTCAAGACCAGTTTGTTATCGGGGGGCATGGCTTCGAGCAGGCGCATAAATTTTTCTGTGCGCGATTTATCAATCTTTGCCAGGACTGCGTCCACGATCACCCAGCGCGCCCCGCCAAAGAACGGCAGGGTATTGACCGCATTTTGAATCTCTTCAAAGGTGACCTGTTTGCCATCCAGACGGGTGGTGTTCATGTCCACCTCCGCCGGGTCGCCGGCTTGATGCAGCATCTCTTTGACAGCTCGGTTCAAACTGAAGCTGTCATCTCCATGCAAAATATGAATATGAACCGGTGAGACTTCTTTCATGCAGTGGGCGGCTCCGGTGCAGGTCGTACATCCGCTGTTTGTACTCGGTGCATGATCGGGCGGTTCTTCAACTCGTGTTCGTAGCGGACAATTTGTTTGATCACCAGGTTCCCGGGAGTACCCGATGTGGTCACCATTGCCTGTACTTTGGGTCCCAAAGGTTGCGACAGGATAATGGTGCCAGTGACCAGCATGATCACCCAGGGAAGGCGGTCCAGTTTTTTCTGCCAATTATTCTCGGTGTGCAGCGTGGCCAGCCAGGCAACACTGCCGGCCAGGACGCCGGTGGTCACGGCATTGGTGCCGCAATGTGCGTGGATAGCCAGTCCGTGTTCCCCGGCGTTCATTCGCGAGAGGGCTAGTTGAGAGATCTCAGCCAGTTCATCCGTGGAAATTTCGCCGATGATCCAAAAACCTTTGCTGTCGGAATGTCCGGCAAAAGAACGACCAGGATACTTTTGGCTTAACAAATTGATGGTGGCATGTTCCAGCCCATGATTACGGCGGATACGTGAAACGGGACCCCAGTCGAGGGGGGAAGTAATTTCAGACATCAGGAACCTCCTGTGGATCAGTGAACAAATGTTACCAATACTTACTCTGATAATAACGCAAAAGAGAGTGCTTCGCGTAACGAGCGCGCCTCTTTGATCTCGATGCCGGTTGGCAGTGCCTCACCGTGAGTGATGCGGTGCGGGATGACCGCTGTCTTGAAACCCAGTTTGGCAGCTTCGCGCAGACGCGGATTCATCTGACCCACCCAGCGCAGTTCGCCCGAAAGACCTACTTCACCGATCAGAACCGTATCGGCGCGTACCGAAACATCGCGCATGGAAGAAGCGATCGCAGCCGCGATGGCCAGATCAGCGGCGGGTTCATCGATGTGCAGACCACCGATCACGTTGGCAAATACATCCTGCTCCGAAAGACGCAGCCCCA
>PMIV01000030.1 GCA_003158355.1 Anaerolineaceae bacterium | reverse complement strand
AAATTGGCTAGATACCACATCCTTTATTGTACAATCTTGCAAACTACGCTGCTATCTATTGAGGCTAGTGTTGGATAACACAAGTCTTGTTAGTTGGCAGTTAAAAAATATCAGATTTGTTTCCAATAATAATATTCATAGCTCTGGAACGAAGCTCATTATTAATATTTTTTATACGATCAAGGTCTGAAATTTCTTCATAAACAGGAAGTTTTTCTACATTTGATAAAAAGGCTAAAGTTTTCGGAGAAATAGGAAACCAAACATGGGTAATTATGGGGTGGTTAATTTCAAGGTCATTAAATTTTTCTTTTACTACGTCTGTAACAATAAAAAAGGGGACATCAGAAGTACAGAAAAAAGCATCAACCTCATCAGGTATATATAAAATTTGTAAATTTAGTTTATCAAGTTCCCGCAAATTTACATTCATTCGAAGGATAGTAGTTTGCGCTAACGGATTTAATGGTTTTATGGTTTGAGAAAAAGTATTTAAAATCTTCTCGATTAAATTTCTCGACAATAAGTGGCTATTTAATTCCAAAGCCAAATTAGTTTTAGTGTAAAAATTGAAAACTACTTCACTTGAATTTTTTAGCAATGGGTGTCTAGCCATTGTCAAAGCCAAAAAGGATTTTGTGTAGAAAATATCTTTGTCGTCAATCTCTTTCCTACAAATAATCTTTTTAAATGTCGGAGCACAATGGTACTCAATGTTCCTATCTGCCCAGTCCTCTATTGATATATCATCACCTATTGAATACAATTTTTCCTCAGAACAGACCTTTGAAATATGACAAAGAACCTTCTCTGGTTGCCGGTTTACATTTGATCTGTGTAACCTATAAATCCAGACTTTGTTTTTATCGTCTGCCCAATATTTTAAATAGAATTGTGGCAAATAATGATGATTGTGTTTAACGTTCTCTTTCATATATTGTCCTCTAGAAGGACGCTAGTTAGCAATTCCCTGTCATTTTATTTCCTGCTGTGTTTAATTATAGCTATTCCCTTTTCAGATGCAACAAAAAACCGCCCTCATCAAGAGAGCGGCTTACCAACATCATCAACCTTATCGCATTACCGGCCTAAACTTATACCCGTACATCCGACTTGGTCCGCGCCGAGAATGTGAGAGTGTCAATCTAACGGTTTGCGTTACTTGCGGGTGAGCGGGTGTAGATAAAACTCCAAGAGCACAATCCTGTTCGGGCGCAGATAATACTCAAAAATGCGGCAGGATCCCACCCGTCAAGTGCACGCTATGTTAGCCGCCTATTACGCAGAATGATTGTCCGTCTAATAGTCATAAAGTTCTCTAAATCCATCTTTTTGGGAGAAACCTTTTTCGTCGGCGAGAACCCATTTATCTCCAGATTTTATAAACTGTAAACCATCGGTGACATGAAACTCTTTGTTGCGAGGTTGCCAAATTGATAAATCCATTGGCTCTGAGTTGATAACCTGACCCCCATCGAGGTAAAAATTGCAACGGATTTGGACATGACAAGAAATTGGTGATGCAATGAAAAGTAAAAATCTTTCGGGTTCACCCGCAGGTATAGAAATAGACATCGGATAGAATCGTTCAGGCGACGTGTTGTGGGGATCAATTAGCATTACAGCCAAAATGGTTGGCCCCATATAACAGAGCAAGGGCGGGGAGTATCTCTCAAAATTGAATTCTTTTGGTGATATCCATAGTTGTCCACGTCCACCATAATTGTATGTCCCAAAAATTATTTCTTGGTTTATAGACTGAGAAACATTGGACTCATCTTTACAGCCGCCATTTACTTGGATATTAGCAACAGGTGCATATTCGTCGTCTATATCGGTTATATAAGCAATGTGCCATTGTTGGCGCGGATCATCAATATTTTTTCCTTGTTTCAAATCATCAAAAAACTCGTTAAGATGCCATCGTTCATGATCGCATAACACTCTATTCAAATCTGGATGATTAAGAATTGTGCTATTACCTTCCTGCATAGCTTTTGGTAGTTCTTTGATAAGTTTTTTTCTCTTTTTGATAATGGTATGAATATAAGTAATCCCGTCATTAGTTATTGCTGAAAATGGTAACCGATGAATTTCTTGATCTACACCAGTTGTAATATCGCATTTACATGAGCGCTGTTCTATTGAAAACAAGTGGTCTATTAACTCTTCAGANNTTCCCCATCCTTCATTTTCTGCTGTAAACAGAATTGTTTCGGGCAGAATTTTATAACTAAACTTAAGGTCAGGCGTTGGATCAATCTTGGCATCCAATACTTCTAATCCTACCCTCCATAAAAACGCCGCACAATTTCCCCTATTAATAAATTTGAAGTCTATGGCAGGAAAAGGAATATCATCTATTTTATTTATCTCAATCATTGGTAAGAGCCTCCCTTTGAAGACTTGGACTTATCTTTGGAGTCTCTTGTTTTTTTACTCTTGGTAGAATTATTGATAATATTCGAATCCACGAGTTCCACAGATGAATGAAGGGTTTTTCCCCGACGTGACAAAAAGAGTGTCAATAAATATGAGCCAACCCCAAGAAACACGCAAATTATTGCCAGCCAAAATATTTTGTCAATAATACTTGTCAAGAGAGTAACGGTACTTGATTCGCTGACATTAGAAAAAATTCCTAAACTAAGAATTTGTTGATAGAGTATATATAGAACAAGAATCACTAAACCCGTTAATGTGAGAGGGGTTCTTATGCGAGACGCAATCCTTGCAAGTGTTTCAATGTTGCTTTTCATTTGTGCAATCCTCTAAATCCTAGTTTTAGAATCTTATAGAGTGTAAGCGGCTAACTATTACTTAGACTTTATCACTATATAATCGAGTTTGAAGCATAATTCCAGGGTCTAAAATTTGGGCGAGAATAATGTAAGCCACAACACGTTTCCATAACCCAATCACGAAAGTCATCTTTTCTGACACGTAACTGATCTTTGACAATTCCCCTACCCATCTATTATAGCTATTTTCCCTACCTGGGCAACCAAAAAGGAGCGCGCTCCATTTGGTAGAGCGCGCCCCTTTTTTTCTGAGATCTCGGTGTCTTCTGTGGTGAATCTTTTAGTGTAAAACGGGTCTAAACTTATACCCATACACCAACATACCCCGTTCGTCACCGTCCTGGCGGATCTTGCGGCTGAACTGCTTACACGAATCGGCTTGTTTCAAAGCAAACTCACTCTACCAACTTCTTTTTTTGCCTCTTCCAGTTCCCCTTGACATCTCGTGTATAATTATTTTATAGAACATATATTCTTTATATTTTGCTCTTTTCCAATTGAACAAAAACTGTTAACTGCTTGATTCGTTTCATTTGTTCTCAAATATTTTAGAAACAAATACGAATAAAGTGCACCCACATCAAGACAAGGACAAATAGATTTCGCAATCAGGGTGTGCATTTGATAACTGGGCCCTGCTGATCAATTGTATTCTCGATTGCTACCAGTATTGCGTGAATCGATGAGAAACAACTGGGCATTTTAAATCGATTACCCCCTAAAAAAGGAATTGTTTCCTTTTGTTCCTAGAGTTATCGAAACCATGAATTTACCTTTCTCTGTGTGAGAGGGTATAAACAAAAAGCCGCCCTCCAACTTGGAGAGCGGCTCAAAGAATCAAAATCGTTTACTTCATCAGCGGCCTAAACTTATACCCATACACGAGCATACCGCGTTCGTCGCCGTCCTGGCGGATCTTGCGGGTGACCATTTCCACCGGCATGCCGATCTCGACTGATTGTTCGCCCAGGTCGGTGAGCTGAGCGGTGACCATCGGGCCTTCGTCCAGGGCAACCACGGCTACGGTGTAGGGGATGTTCTCCTCATAGCCGGCCGGGGCGTCGCGCATGACGGTGTAGGAATAAACTTTGCCTTTACCGCTAAAAGCGTACTGGGTCTTGGCTTCCCCGCCGCAGTGCGGACAGACGTCGCGGGGCGGGAATATTTTGGCATCACAATGGGGGCAGACCTCGCCGACCAGTGCGTATCTTTGTTGTTTCAATCTCCAATGACGAGGAACTTCCATTTCAATGCTCCGTTTCTAAATGTTCGTTTTTCAATGAGAGTAAGTTTAGACGCGCATTGCTATCAAAACCTATCAGAAATCATCCGGCTCTGTTCGCAAGGGGAAACCGCCGTGCCATCAAAGCTAAATAACTTCCAACTCTGAAGCGAAGCAATTTTGGCATGACAATCGGCTCTTTTTCGATTATCATGAAGTCTTGGTAAGGTACGTAAAACGCTGAATCTGCCTGCAGAATTTATCCGGAGTTACTAAGGAAGTAGCATGAATCGAACGTCCGACAAAGTTTTATCGCTGCAAAGTGCGGGGCTGCAAGGGTTGTATTGGATGGCTCTGTGCCCGATGTACAGCTTTGCTTCCGTCTATTTGCTCTCGAAGAATTTTGCCAACCAGCAGATCGGTTGGGTGATGGCGATCGGGAATATTTTGGCGGTGGTCTTGCAGCCTACCATTGGCGCGTTCGCAGATCGGACCAAGAAGTTTTCGCTCAAAACGATCATTGGCTCCCTTGTCATTCTCACCCTGGTCTTGCTGGCGGGACTGATCTTTTTTCACGTGAACTGGTTGGGAATAGCAGTATTTTACTGCAGTATTGTTGCGCTCTTACTCACCTTGCAGCCGCTGGTTACCTCTCTCATCTTTGAGTACATCAATGCCGGCCATAACCTGAGTTTTTCAGCCACGCGGGCCGTAGGCTCACTGGCTTTTGCAATTCTGAGTTCCTTCTTGGGCATCTGGGTTAACCGAACTTCACCCAATATTTTACCCATTGTGTGTGTGGCGCTGGTCATTTGTTTTTTGTTTCTCACACTTGCTTTTCCACCCCTGCATGAGTTGAAACAAGCCCGGAAAACGATCGTTCAGCCGGCCGAGCAGAAGGGATCGCTAGTCAGCGGTGGTTTCTTGCGCAAATATGAACGTTTTATCCCTTTTATGATCGGAATTGGCTGCCTGTTTATCTTTCATACCATCATTAACGTCTACCTGGTGCAGATAATCACTCCGCTGGGCGGCAAAGATTCTGACCTGGGCATCTCGCTGACCATTGCCGCTTTGTGTGAGCTGCCTGCGTTTTTCGGTTTCAGCTATCTGGTGTCCCGATTCGATACCCGCACATTGCTCAAGGCAGCGGGGATCTTTTATGTACTGCGCAGTCTGGTCTTTCTCTTTGCCTCTTCGGTATGGATGGTCAACCTGGGGCAGGTGATCCAGGGGGTGACTTATGCGCTGTATCTTCCAGCTTCGGTCTACTACATTAATCAGATCATGAAAGACGAAGATAAGGTAAAAGGGCAGACTTTGATCACCGGGGCGACCACGCTGGGGAGTGTTTGCGGCAGCATTGTCGGTGGATGGCTGTTGGACCGCTTTAATATTCAAATCATGCTGATCTTTGGAGTAGCCGCGGCTGTGGGCGGCTGTCTGTTCGTTATCTATTCTGTCAGCAAGAAGGCTTCACCCAAAACAGCTCTGGTTCAACCTTAAATTAAATTGAATCGCGGGTAACTTTTTCTATTGCCCCATGGATCACTGCCACTGACTGCAGGTAATCTGCCAGAGGGAGTTGCTCGTCGGGGGTGTGGTCGAGCGCGGAATCGCCCGGGCCGTAGACGAGGGCCGGGCAGCCCCAGGCGGGTGCCACGATGTTGAGATCGGCGGTGCCGGTCTTGTAGACGAAAGCGGGGGTGCCGCCCTGCGCGCGGATGCTGCCCAGAAAGGCGCGCACCAGCCGGGAGTTCTTCTCACAGGTCCAGGCGGGCAGGGCGTCTCCCAGGCGGCTCACTTTTGCTCCGGCCGCGAGAACGTCTAGCTGCTCGTACCACTGCGCCGGGTTCAGGCTCGGAGGCAGGCGCACGCCGATGTTCAATTCGGCCCACTGTTGGAACTCATCCTGCCCCGACTGCATCGATTGCAGGTTGGGCAGTACCTGGTCAAAGACTCGCGGCAAATCTTGATTGAATGCGGCTTTGTACGCCAGCACGGCTTGCCACAGGGCAAAGGCCGCTTCACAGGCGGTCTCTCCGCCGCTGGCGGAATGTGCCTGCGGGCGAGTGAAGGTCACCTGCGCGTGGGCGGTGCCCTTATAGCCCAGGGCAATGCGCTGCCAGCGGTTGGGTTCGCCGATAACGGCAAATTCCGGGGTGTATTGGCTCACGGCGTAATGGGCGCCGCTGGAGTCGGCTTCTTCATTCACGGCGCCGATGACGACGATCTGCCAGCCGGGGATGGCTCCCAGCCGGGCTGCGCCGTCGGTGAAAGCCGCCAGCGGGCCTTTGGCATCGACCGCGCCGCGGCCGTAGAGCACTCCCTCCGAGACGTGCACGGGCAGTTCGCCGGGGACGGTGTCGATGTGGCCGAGCAGCACGATCTGGTGCGGACCGTTGCCGAGCACTCCGACGGCGTTGCCGGCTTCATCAATGAAGGCGCGGTTGTAGCCGAGG
>PMIV01000082.1 GCA_003158355.1 Anaerolineaceae bacterium | reverse complement strand
AAAAAACCTTTATTAATAGTTTTATAAATAAAAGTTTGGCGAGGGTAAAATTCAAAATTTCATTTGATCTAATTATTCTCGTTTTATTGGAGCACTATGGAAAACCACAGTATCCATCGGCTGATAGGAAGCCATTTCCACAGTTGCATTTTTCGCCAAAACCGGGATACTTAAAGGATTGAGAACAAAGGTCGCAAAAAAATGCAATCACCTCTTTTTACCGAACGAGAAATTGAAGTCCTCCATCTGTTGCAGCAGGGGTTGAGCAACAAACAGATTGCAGTGACGTTGGGTATCGCCGAACGTACCGTAGAATTTCATCTGAGTAATATTTTCACCAAACTGGGCGTCAATTCACGCACCGAGGCTGTGATCAGACTGGCAGAGCAGGCTATCTCAACAGCACCTATGGAAACTACCAGCCGGGATTCCACAGTAGAAAACCACCAAGAAACGATGGAGAATGGAGAAAAATCCGTTCGCATCAAAAGGATCCCCATGAAAAGGAAAATGGTTTTCTATATTGTCGGTGCAGTTCTCTTTTTAGGCATCTGTTTGTATTCTCTGGTTTTTTCCTCTTCCCCTCCCGGTCGTTCAACAGGAACAAATACCCCGCCATTGCCGGCAACTCAAACACAGCAACCTGCCGGATTAACTACACCAACATTAACCATTAACCACCCGGCCAGTCAAATGTATTCCCAAACGGTTGGAAATGCTACCGTCACCCTTGATCTGGAATGGTTCTATATCGATGCCCAACGCATGAACCTGCAATTCTCCGTTTCGGGGTTCCCCGCCCCGGCCGGAACAAAACCGAATTACCTCGTTGAGAACCAGAAAATTCGTATCTTCGATGGCGATGGAAACCCGATCCCCGTTCAAGAACAACCCATCAGCGGTGGCAGCGGTGGAGTCGCAGAACCCAACAATCAACCGCAGGTGTTTGAGACGGCACTGGATGCCGTTTTAGTGAATTCTGGCCCGGCCATCGATCCGGCAGCAGTCTATCAAATTGTGATCCCGGTTGGCGGTAAGGTTTACGATATCAACAGTCAGCCGGTCGATCTGCCCGAGGTCACTTTCAAGATTTCGACCGCTTCTTTTTATTCAAGTTCCTTAACCTATGTCACCAGTAAAACCGCAAAAATTCAGGATAAGACGATTAATTTTTACAAACTGGAAGTAAACCCTGTCGAGTCTTACGCTTTTATGTGCATAACTGACCCTGGCGGCGAGCAATGGCTGCCTGCTTCCGTCAGCATTCTATATAAAGGCAATTCTTATTCCCTCAGGGGAGCAAACCTGACTTCGTCAGATCAAGACCCCAAAAAGGGACCGCTGTGTTACCGGATGAGCATCCCCGTGCCCGTAGATCTGAACGAAGATCCAAAACCAAGCCTTGCCCTGTGGGTCTCTGCCTTAACCAAAGACCGTCCGGAAATTTATCCCCCCGCAATGATCGAATCTGTCATCAGCCAAATGGCCAAACAGGGGATTGTCTTCGAGTATGTGATCGTCAGCCACGGCAGCGAGTTTCGTATCACCCAAAAACCTGCGGACATGACGGAAGATGAAGCACGAACGATAATCACCAGAGCATTTATCCAGCAAGCTACCGCCAACGGAGTATTGATCTTTGATTTGAATTGAGAGACGAAAATCAGCGAGTAAATTTTTATTTCTCTGCTTTACCATGTAATATTCCTCCTCAAAAGAAATCCTGTCGGCGAACCGGTTGACTGAATTGCTGGCCTGTAATAAATTACGAGTAAAGTGCCGAGTCATTGGCTTTCCAGTGTTTAATTGGTCGATTTTTTATTTTTCTAGTAATTTGACACAACTGCTAAAATTTTCCCACCAGTAAGCAATTGCTAAATTGATTATAGACCGCCTGTAAAATCATTACAATAATTAATTGGCGTTGATAAATCTTGGTCCTCACCCAAATAAATGATGTTGATAAAGAGAGTGGTAAAAAATTAGTTTTATAAGCCGAATCAAAAGATTGATTTTTTTCGTTTAATTCAATATACTGTTCTTGAAATATTTTATTTTTCGATCAAGCGATTAATCTCTCTCAAAAATAAAATATTCATAAAAATACTCCTGATTTGCTTCAGGGTTTGTTAATTTTGTTTTGTCCTTAAAAATATAACTATTCTTTTCATAAATTGGGGGGGGTGGTTGTGGATGAAAATAGAGAAAAACTTAAAAATAGTATATATAATGGCGCATGTTTTTTTACGGGTGCAGGTATTTCTTGCTCACCACCTTCCTGTTTGCCTTTAGGAAAACAGATAACTGAATCTATCCTCAACTTGCTTCTATCCAAATCAAATCTACTGAATAATGAATCAATAAATAGTTACATTCTTAGTAATTCCAAAACATTCCCAATGGAATTGATTTGGGAAGTTTTAATACGTGTGACTGGTGTTGCAGTTTTGGAATCGTTAAATATATTAATTGGTGATCAGCCCAACAAAGATCACATTGCTATTGCGATGACCTGTTCTGAAAATAATATTGATACAATTTTGACCCTAAACTTTGATATTTTGCAGGAAAAAGCAATTAACCTTTTTACCGGGAAAAAAGCCCGCTCTGTGGCTACAAAAGAAGAATTTATTGATTACACTCAAAAATCATCCAAAATAAATGACACAATATGGGTTGTTCATTTGCATGACATTATTAAGCCGGGTAACTATCAAAATTTAGCAGCAACTGTCAGCAAAGTAGGAATTGCACTTCCAAATTATAAATCTTTGCCTTTCTCAAGAATTTTGGAAAGTCGAGATGTAATTTGTGCAGGTTATTCAAATGGAGATATCGATACCTTTCCAATTTTAAGCGAGACTAGGAGACAGTTATTTTGGTATTTACATGAAGGCCCCTTATCTCCTGCCGTTTTAGAAAACAAAAATAAGATGGATGGAAGACTGATTATTATTGAAAGGAAAAGTGATGAAAATAGTTTTTCTGAATTACTGATGGATTTATTCCCAAACTTAGGTCATAAAATAAATGAAACCATTAATCTTGCAGAAGTTCCAAATTGTTCAACTAATAATGTTTTACTACTCAATGAACTTGAAAACAATTTAGTGAATTATTTAGGAAGCACACCAGATGAAATCAGAAGTTCAAGTCAATTGATTCTTGCAATTCTTTGTGATGAACTTGGTCACAGAGATATGGCAAAAACTATTTTATTGATTAATCATTGTGAAAAAGAAACCAGGTTGGTAAATAATTATGCAAGAAATATGTTAGAAGGACATTTAATCGAGCGACTGGGTGATGTCAACCATTCTATCAAATATTATTCTCAAGCTAAAAAATACGCCAGCTCAGATGATAAATTTCAAACAGCGCTACTGGAACAGGCTTCGGCAAAACTCGGCGCATGGAAAAGAAATCCACTTAAAATCTTCTTTTTATCAGATTGGTCGAGTATTGTTCGTAGACTTAGAAAAAGTAAAAGCACCGCCATATGTTTGAGGGCGAATTGGGAATTAGGAGATTTTTTTCAGCATATTGCAGATTATTTTTTGATTCCTTCTTCAATGTTTTTATTTTTATCCAAAGGAAAGTTGTCAAAAACGAGTAAGCCCTTTTTATCAATTCTGGATAAACTTTCTCTATTTTTTCTTAACGGAATACGGCGGCATCTTTTTAGAATATCGGCAAGTCATTATTCAGATGCTTTAAAAATTTCCCTTTGGGGTTCATTTGATGAATTGCCGAGTTATACAAGTCTTGCTCTGATTCGGCTTACAGAAGTATTGGCTGCCAGCGGAAATTTAAGGCAAGCAAAATATTCCTTGAATAAACTTGAAAAAGGAGAAAAATTTTATCGCTGGATTCTGAGCGAGCATGGTAGGGCAAATGCAATTTGTGCAAAAGGAATTTTTGAGTATTATTCCGCAAATTTCAAAGAATCTATTGAATTATTAGAAACAGCAAAAAAAGAATATGGCAGCCATTTTTCCGGTATATTGAAATCGGAAATTTACATATTCAGAATATACTACTGGAAAAATTTTAAGAACTAATTTTTTCTCAGTTTTTTTTACCGGTTTAAAAAATGTCATTTCATTTGGTTATTTCATTAATTTTGCTCAATAACTTACATTTGATGCAGACCTTTTTGCAAAAAGAAGTAAAAAAATATTATCCTGTGGTCAAATTGTGTGTAATCAAGAACAGACTTCTAGTACCTGATAATATTGGTTTTTATGGTAAATAAAAAGTGTGGTGAAGGTGCCTGCACCCACGAATATATTACCTGCGCGTGTAAATTTGAAAATTTGATATTATTTGGGATTTAAACAAAAAAAGTGGTGAGAGTAGGATTTGCCTGTCTCAGATTCTCCGAGAAACCCACAACCAATGGCTATTAAATGAAAAAGTAGCGCGGGTGCCTGCACCCGCGAAACGATTACCAGTGTATGTATATTTATAAAATTTAAAAATTGGGAAATTAAATAGAAAAGTGGCGAGGGTGGGATTTGAACCCACAACCAATGGCTTATGAGTCCACTGCTCCACCGTTGAGCTACCTCGCCAACGACTCAAAATTTTACTTGAACCCTCGCCTTTTGTCAACAAATTACCCAAACCTTTATCCAAACCCCAGACCTTTTTCCTTCATCGAGACGTAGCGCGCGCTGCCAATGACCAGATGATCGACCACCTCGATATCCAGCAGCTTGCCGGCCTGCACCACGGAGCGGGTCAGGGCCACATCCTCCGGGCTGGGGGTCGGGTCCCCGCTGGGATGGTTGTGTGCCAGCAGCACGGAGGCCGCGTTCTTCTGGATGGCCGCGCGGAACAGTTCGCCCACCCGCACCAGCGAGAGGTTGAGCGAGCCCTTGTACACCGTCTCGATGCCCAGCAGTTTGTTACGCGTGTCCAGCAGCATCACCTTGAGCACTTCCTGCGTCAGCCCCTGCATCTCCAGTTGCAGCAGCGCCGCTGCGTCCGCCGGGGAGTTGATGGAGCCGCGCTCCTCGGCCTGTTCGCGGGCCAGCCGTGAACCCAGTTCGATGGCTGCCTTGATCTGCGCTGCTTTGGCCTGCCCCAGTCCGTGGATCTCGCACATCTCGCTAATGCTGGCACGTTGGATTCCCGCCAACCCGCCCAATTCATCCAGAATGCGCTGCCCTAGCTGCACGGAGTTCTCCCCCCGCACACCTACGCGCAGTAATATTGCCAGCAATTCAGCCTTGCTCAATGCCCCGGCGCCAGCTTCAATTAAGCGTTCACGCGGCCTTTCATCCAATGCCAGATCGGTGATGCGGTACGAACCAGGGGTTTCTCTCACCATTTGCTGCCCTCCATGCGGTGAAATCTCTTCCACCTTTTATATATCAAATCTTTTCTATGTGCAAGGTAAAACGAACAGACATAAAAATTTGCACTGTCTTTATAATCATTCGTATCCATAAAATCCTGAGCGTTAAATTTTCCTGGATTCTGAATCAACCATGCTATAATTTCTGAGTGGGAGAATGCCATGAATTTTGATCCAACTTTACTCAAACAAATTTCCATGATCGGTACCGGTTTCGCTGCGGCTTTTTTGGCAGCGTTGTGGTTAAGTCTCATCTTTTGGACTTTCCGCGATATTCGCAGCCGCAGCCGTGACCCTTTTATGCGCATTCTGGCTGTCGTAATCGTGGCCGTGCTTTTCCTCCCCGGCATATTGGTTTACCTGGTGCTGCGTCCGCCGCATACACTCGAAGAGGAATATCAGCATTCTTTGGAAGAAGAGGCGCTGCTGGAAACCATCGAAGATGCTGCGGTTTGCCCCGGATGTAATCGGCGCGTGCAAAAAGATTGGGTGGCCTGCCCCAACTGCCATGTGCAGTTGAAAAAGACATGCAGCCACTGCGGCAAGAACATCGAGATCCCCTGGAATTTATGTCCCTACTGCGGCACTCCTGTCCCCGGAGCGCGCATTGATGAAGCTCCCGAAAAGAATGATTTACAGAACTTTTCGCTCGGCGGCGAGGAAGACCTAAACTCCTGATCGGATGCCCTTTTTGATGAATTCACTTGCCCAAATTGAGCCGGTTGATTATTTGTTGATCGGTCATGTCACTCAGGATGTTACCCCAACCGGTTTTTCCCTGGGTGGAACTGTTTCTTATTCCGGGCTGACCGCACGCGCGTTTGGGAAAAAGGTGGGGATCGTTACCGCCTGCACAGCCGATCTGCAGTTGCCTGAATTGGAAGGAATACCGGTGATCCGTAAAACCTCGCCTCACAATTCAACTTTCGAGAACCTTACCACCGCCAACGGCAGGGTGCAGCACATCCGCACTTCTGCCGCAAAGATCTCACTGGTAGATATCCCCCCCGCCTGGCTGGATACTCCGATTGTCCATCTGGGGCCGGTGGCCGCCGAGATTGATCCCGCGCTGGCGCAGGCCTTTCCCCGCTCCCTGCTGGGTATCACCCCTCAAGGATGGTTAAGAGGATGGAACGATGCAGGCTTGATCTCTTTCGTAGATTGGCCCGAAGCCGCCTCTGTTTTGAAATATGCCAGTGTTGTGGTTTTAAGCCTGGAAGATGTCCGCGGCGATGAAGAAATCATCCAGGAATACAGTAGTGAAGTCCCGGTGTTAGTTGTCACCGAGGGCGCTCGAGGGGCACGTGTCTATTGGAATGGAGATGTTCGTCATTTTCGTCCTCCCCAGGAAAATGAAATCGACCCCGTCGGTGCTGGCGATATTTTTGCCGCCGCTTTCTTCATCCGCTACGAGTCCACTCACGATCCCTGGGAATCCGCCCGGGTGGCCACCCAAATTGCGGCCCGCTCGGTCACACGCAGGTCACTTTCAGGTGTTCCAACATCTGCAGAAGTTAAATCCACTTTAATGGAAATTATTCATTGACAGGCCTATGACACGCATTCATACACTCGTAAATCAAAAAGGCGGTGTGGGTAAAACCACCACTGCCATCAATCTGGGAGCCTACCTGGCGCTTTACGGCCAGCGCGTGCTGTTGATAGACCTGGACCCGCAGGCAAACGCCACTTCTTCACTGGGCATTGATAAATATACGGTCAAAAAAGGCACTTACGAAGTACTCCTGGGGCAGGAACCCATTGCCCCCCAGATCCTTTTCAATCCCAAGCTCAAAATCAATCTTTTGCCAGCGTCACCTTCGCTGGCAGGTGCAGAAGTGGAATTGATCGATCTGCCTAACCGCGAGTACTGCCTGCGCGAGGCCATTAAGCCGATCATCGACCGCTACGATTACATTCTTGTGGATTGCCCGCCCTCCTTAAGCTTGCTTACTGTGAACGGACTGATGGCTGCCCGCGACGGCGTTTTTATCCCGGTGCAGTGTGAATATTTAGCACTGGAAGGCATCGGCCAATTGACCCAGACCTTGAATCGCATCCGTGCTTCGCTGTTCCCTGAGCTCAAGGTTCGTGGGGTTATCCTCACCATGTTCGATGGCCGCACCAACCTTTCCATGGATGTTGTCGGCGAAGTAAAGAAACACTTTCCCACTCAAGTAATGACCTCGGTGATTCCGCGCAGCATTCGCCTGGCTGAAGCACCGTCTTATGGATTACCCATTTCCAATTACGCTCCGGAATCGAATGCGGCCAAAATGTATGCTTCGCTGGCTCGTGAGGTTCTTACCCAGGACGGCGTAAAATTTGATTCGAATATCTCTCAGGCAGGTGCACATGGCTCGTAAAGGCGGACTCGGTAAAGGATTGGACGCATTGATCCCTGGTGAAGTGACGGAACAGAGCGCCACTTCAAGTGAGGTCTTTGTTCAACGTGATCTAATCGTCCCCAACCCCCATCAACCTCGCGCCCACATGAAAGGCGAGGAATTGGAGGACCTGGCGAATTCCATACGTGAGCACGGCATTTTACAACCGCTGGTAGTTTCGTTTGACCCTCTCACCGGCATATACACCCTTATTGCCGGAGAGCGCCGTCTGCGTGCGTCTGAGATTGCCGGGTTGGAACGCGTTCCCGTAATCGTGCGCGAAGTGAACGACCAGGAGAGGCTCGAACTGGCCCTGATCGAAAATGTGCAGCGTTCTGACCTCTCTGCCCTCGAAACTGCAGAAGCCTACCGCGAACTTGCCGAAATTTTTAATCTTTCACACGAAGAGATCAGCACCCGGGTCGGAAAAAGCCGTGTTTCTGTCACCAATACCCTGCGCTTGCTTAAATTATCCGACCAGGTACAAAAATCTCTGGCTGATGAACAGATCACAGAAGGTCACGCGCGCGCCTTGCTTGCCCTCAGCAATTTCCAGGCACAAAATGCTGCCTTGCAGTCCATTTTGGCCCACGGACTCAACGTCCGGCAAACCGAAGATCTGGTCCGCAAGATGACCGGGCACAAACCTGAGACTGTTGCAGAGAAACCAGTCGAACCTGATGTCAAAGAACTTGAAGAACGCCTGCAAAACAAATTGGGTACCCGCGTTTCCCTGCACCACGGAGCCAAAGGCGGCTCACTTACCATTCATTACTATTCTGATGAAGAATTGAACGTGCTCGTCTCACAATTATTGGGGGAATGACATGCCAATCTTGATCAACGGCCAGGGGGGTCTAAATTCACAACAGACAACCGTTGCCATTGAAAAAGATTTCATTATTACGGTTGGTTCTGACAAACTATTTTTGCACCCCGAAACGCGAACTTCCGAAAAGAGCGATTTCTCCGAAGCATTTTCTGTATACTCCAGCAGCCCGGTTCAGCATGGAAATATTACCGGCGGCTCAAGGCCACATTCTGCCTGTAATTTTGCAAAGAAGAGATTTCAGCCTGAAAACCCGCCAAATTGGTTTTCCGGGGCTTATTTACAAATCGGCCTGAATGTGTCATGATTAAAGGAGAACGTGTTTCACGTATAAAAGTCTACTAATTTGAAAGAAAAGTGAATGGCAATAACTCCTGAAATTTTAATCCCTCGTCTTGGTGATATTCTGGTTGAACAGAAAAAGATCACTGTCGATCAGCTTCAACAAGCGCTTGAATACCAAAAACAATGCCGTTTAAAAGGGAAATCACCGCTTATTGGTGAGATTATTGTTGAACTGGGAATGTTGGGGCAGGATACACTTAACCAATCGATCACCCAGCAAATTCTAGTGCTCCAAACAAATTTGCACAATGCCAACGAGACCCTCGAAAATAAAGTCAAAGAACGCACCGCAGAGTTGGAAATTGCCTACAAGAAATTATCAGAATTAACCCAACTTAAAGCAAACTTCATCTCAAATATTTCGCACGAATTACGTACCCCGCTTACTCATATTAACGGTTATGTTGACCTCCTGCTCTCAGAAGTTCCACCCACCCTCTCATTGGAACAAAGAAATTCACTTGAAGTGATAAAACGTGCTTCCACGCGACTGGAGCAGTTGATCGACAATTTGATTCTTTTTTCAACCAGTGAGACCAATAAGCTTACAATCATCAAAGAACCTGTCGATCCAACTCTGATCATTGAAGATGCTTACGAAAGAAACCTGGCTGCTGCTGAGAAAAAAAGCATTATTTTATCGAAAAGTATTTCCATTACAAGCACCTCCCTGTTCACAGATCGCAGCAAAATCACCTGGGTTCTCAGCCAATTGATTGAAAATGCCATAAAGTTTACCAATCCGGGTGGAAAGGTAATGATTGGATTAAAAGAAAACCTGGATAATTTTTATTTTGAAGTGAAAGATACAGGCATCGGATTTGACCCTAATCAATTTGATGAAATATTTGAATTATTTCATCAGTTGGACGGATCGTCCACACGTGCTCAAGGAGGCACAGGCCTTGGTTTAGCCCTGGTAAAAAATATCCTAAAAGCCCATGGTTCAAATATCACAGTTCAAAGTAAACCAGGAAAAGGAAGTACTTTCTCATTCATACTTGCGAAAATCTGAATCACGCCTTAATGTATAATGAAAATATATGACAAAAATGATGGAAATTCCAAGTTTTTCCTGTGAAGTGCTATATCGCTTAAGTAATATCACGTCGCAGGAAAAATCTTGGAAAAAATTATTGGATGACCTCCTCGCTTATTCTCACAAAGTTTTTGTTGTCGATAATCTGGCTGTTTACTTGACGGATGGAGCCAGTGACCGATTGGAGGTTGTTTACGCTAAAGCATTTGGCCGTGGAAAATCCGGCGAAGCAGAAGTCTCTTGGGGTGAGGATATCGCAAGTCAAGTGTGCCAGGAAAAGAAAACGATTTGTGATGAACCCCCAAAAACGGATAATGACAATCGTCTAAATTTCCCCCTCACTCTTGCGATGCCTGTATCGCCGTTTCCCGGACAAAATGGCGCGGTTGTTTTTATTCGCTTTGGTGGTCCGCATTTTAGCGACCAAGAAAAAATTTACGCTAATTACCTTCATCAACAAATAAATTTTGTATTACAAAAAAAGGTCTTACAAGAATTTTCTAAAAAGATCAAAAAGCAATTGGGTATGAGTGAATTGCAGCAAAATTTTATTAATACGATCTCCCATGAATTAAGGAACCCCCTGGGTTTTATTAAAGGCTATACCACCACTCTACTACGTGAAGATACTGAGTGGGATGCCAATACCCAAACAGATTTTCTTCGAATTATCGACAGAGAAACCAACCATTTGCAAGAACTGATAGACAATCTACTCGACTCTTCCAGGTTGCAAAGCGGTCAAATGAAGTTTGATAGGCAAATTGTGAGCATAGAAGGCCTAATTCGTGATGAAGTAAGCCGAGCACAGATTAATTTTCCTGATCTTTGTGTCCATTTCGATTTTGACGCATCCATTCAACCAATTTATGCAGATCCAAACCGTTTGGCTCAGGTTTTTGATAACTTAATTAATAATTCGATCAAATATGCTCCCGGAGCTGAGATTTTTATTTCTGTGAATCAATTAAATAAAAAGATAATCATCGATTTCCGCGATACCGGGCCTGGAATTTCCGAGAAATATCTTGACCAGATTTTTGACCGATTTTTCAGAGATCCAGACCAATCTCTCAAAGTGCACGGCTCTGGGTTAGGTCTCTCTATCTGTAAAGAGATCATTGAGTACTACTCCGGTGAAATCATTGCCATTTCACCACCGGGGCAAGGACTGGCTTTTTCCATTCAATTGCCAGTCGATTCGAAAAAATAAGTCGATACCAGCGGGAGAATAATGACAATAAAAATTTTAGTCGTGGACGATGAACCTCTTTATGTTCGGTTGCTCAAGGTAAATTTGGAAGCAGAAGGATATGAAGTTCTGACTGCTTACAACGGCGAAGAAGCCTTGGAATCCCTTTCGCAATTCTTACCCGAATTGATCATCATGGATGTGATGATGCCCAAAATGGACGGCGTCACCGCTTGTATCCGCATTCGCCAATTTTCGAATGTGCCGATCATTCTACTGACAGCTCTGGGTGAAGAACACGACCGCGTAAATGGGTTGAACATTGGCGCAGATGATTATGTGGTGAAGCCTTTTTCTGCCACTGAGCTTGTAGCCCGAGTGAAGGCGGTTCTGCGCAGAGTGAAGAACCAACCGGATAACCTTGACTCGCGCCAATTCATCCACGGAAACCTAAGAATCGATATTGCTAAAGCTGAAGTTTGGAAAGATGAAAAACCGGTTTATCTTTCTGCTACCGAATATAAATTGCTCATTTCCTTTGCTCATCATTTAGGTAAGGTGTTAACTGCTGAAGAATTGCTAGAAACCACCTGGGGGGCTACCTATAAAGATGAAAAAGAAATTCTCTGGGTCAGCATTGCCCGTTTACGCCAAAAATTAGAAGATAACCCCCATTCTCCAGTTCATATTGTTACTCGCACTGGGCTTGGTTATCAAATGCCAGCTTTATGATCATTTTACAGGGTGGATAAATAAAATGGTGACTCGTTTTGACGAAAAAGGAAACTATGTGTCTGATGACTGGAATCAACTACCAATGAGAGTGGTTCACGAAATAATTGCTTCATCACTGGAAATCATCATTCAGGTCTCGCGGCTTAAAGATGGAACTCGCCCAATCTTCATCCCCTGCTTGGAAGCCAATGGATTTGTGGTTAGCCTGGATTTTTTTGGAACTGACCTGGCTTAGTTCTTTACTGAGTAAAGCTTAATCAACTAAATGAAAATGCTATAATAGTAATAAGACCTCGTTTCCCATTCTGATGTTTTTGAGGGATCAATTGTGGATAAAAAACTAGAAAAAATAAAAGCTAAAAAAATTGGGCTATTCATGCATGATGCTCGCGAAAATAAAGAGCAAACCATTGATAACTGTGCTTCTTGGTTAAATATAAGTCGGGATGAATATTTAGCGATGGAAGATGGTGAATCATCTCCCTCCTTGCCCCAATTGGAATCATTGGCGAATTTCCTCAATTCATCATTTGACTTCCTTTTACACGGCCCTACCACAGAGGTAGAAGCAGGTAAAACCTTTTCTCAAGATGTAAATATTAATTTACTCTTGCTGCGCAATCATGTGATTGCGGCTCTCTTAAAACAAACCCGTTTGGAGAAAAATATTTCTTTGGATCAACTTTCTGTGCTTTCCACGATTCCATCAGATGTTTTGCAATCCTATGAGAATGCATCGACCCCGATTCCGGTGGTCGCTCTTGAGAATCTGATCGAAAAACTGGACCTTTCTCTGGATAAATTATTCTCGAAATCCGGGCCTCTCGGACATAGCTCAACACCAGTCTCTCCCCCCCCTGCTGCTCTTCCGGAAGACCTGCCGGAAGACATGCTTCAATTCATCTCAAAACCGGTCAACCGTCCATATCTGGATTTGGCCATGCGTTTGAGCAAAATGGAAGCCGATAAGTTGCGTTCGATTGCAGCCAGTTTGCTGGAAATCACTTATTAATCCTATGAATAATGAGATCGTATCATTAACTGAAAAAGCTAAAACTGAATTTCAGCAAAATAAGTTCGCTGAAGCAGCGGCGGATTTTCAAGGCTGTCTAGATCT
>PMIV01000183.1 GCA_003158355.1 Anaerolineaceae bacterium | reverse complement strand
GTCGTTTTTCAGGTGATTTTCTTCACCATCCCTTTTCCATTCCAATCGGAAGTTGGCTCTCAATAAGGACGAGAACCAAAATAACGACTAGAATTGAAAGGGATATATTGAATAACATATTATTAATTCTTACCAGATATTCCTGAAATTTCCCATTTAGGGCTTCAATCTATTACATCGATGAAAATGTTTGTAGATTGGTCATTGAGCTGAGTTTAATGTTTAGATAATGTTCTCTAAACCCCAACCGGATTAATACATTATTTATAACCAATTGTTTGCAGTTTGTCAATAAGCAACTTGTAAGCAATCACGGTTTTCACAAGAATGAAACATGTTGTCATTTTCCTAACTATATTTGTGCGCCTCTCCCCGGGCTGAGATCGCCACGCCTTGGGAAGAACGCCCAAGGCTCGCGATGACAATTATTTTGGCGTTTGTCAAGCTTTCTTGTGAATGCCGTGTGTAAGCAATTCGCAAGCAATTCACTGTTTTTTTTGGATGAATATCTATTCGTGAGAGGGATCAGGAATCCCCCACTGCGGATATTATTAGAATATTTAATTGATTTGTAAGAAAACCCTTGACAAATAAAAATTATGATATAATTCGAAAATTAATTAATTTTTCGAATACAGACTGACCAACAAGATCAGCTAGTTTAGTTGATTTTCGTAGTTATCTGTAACCAAACCCCTTATTATTAGAGCATTTTCGTTCTAACCATACCCACTTGCGTGCAGGTCTATTTTTGCTTAGTTACCATAAGAATGAATTATTTTTCTTTTATAAAAGGATAAGGAACCTATGTCAGATGAAAGCGTACCTACCCATCAGTGTTGTCCGCAAAAACAAGGTCTTTACGATCCATATTATGAACATGATGCCTGTGGCACAGGCTTTGTAGTAAATATAAAGGGGGTTATTTCACATGGAATTGTTGAACAAGCGCTAACCATTTTAGACAATTTAGCTCACAGAGGGGCAACAGGGTCGGAATCCGATTCTGGTGACGGTGCTGGCCTGCTTATTCAGATACCACACGCTTTTCTTAGCAAGCAGTGCGCAGAATTGGGCTTTACTCTGCCAGGCCAAAGGTACTACGGCGTGGGTATGATCTTCTTGCCGACCGATGATCGACTGCGCCAAGAATTCGAAAAACTTCTCGAACAAATTGTGGCCGAAGAAGGCCAGAAGGTTTTGGGCTGGCGCACAGTGCCCACCAATGACAAAGGATTGGGCAAGACCGCAAAAAGCGCTCGCCCGGTAGTGCGGCAGATCTTTATCGAACGCGACGTGATGATCAAAGATCGCATGTCGTTTGAGCGCAAATTGTATGTGATC
Source organism: Anaerolineaceae bacterium (assembly GCA_003158355.1). Lineage (GTDB taxonomy): Bacteria > Chloroflexota > Anaerolineae > Anaerolineales > Anaerolineaceae > UBA6107. The sequence goes on along the minus strand of PMIV01000183.1, from coordinate 1,649 downwards.
CGCAGGCGGGCTGAACAGGCCATCCGCTATTCAGGGTTGGCAGGCGGAGATCAGTTTTATATATGCAGTATGTCTTTCAAGACGTTGGTTTATAAGGGAATGCTTACCCCAACCCAGGTGCGCAGTTTTTTCCCGGATCTATCCGAACCAGAAGTAGAAAGCGCCATGGCCATGGTGCATTCGCGGTTTTCGACCAACACTTTCCCCTCCTGGGACCGGGCCCATCCATACCGATTTCTGGCGCATAACGGGGAAATTAATACCCTGCGCGGCAACGTCAACTGGTTCCATGCCCAGCAGACCCGTTTTCATTCAACGTTTATTGGTAACGATCTGCATAAAGTGCTGCCTGTGATCAATATGGATGGATCAGACTCCGGAATATTTGACAATGTTCTGGAACTGCTGGTTTTAGCCGGACGCTCTCTGCCGCAGGCGATCATGATGATGATCCCTGAACCGTGGTCAAAACATCAGTTCATGAGCGAAGAAAAGAAGGCTTTTTACGAATATCACAGCACTTTGATGGAACCGTGGGACGGACCTGCTTCCATGGTCTTTACCGATGGGGTCGGCATTGGCGCAATTCTTGACCGTAACGGGCTACGTCCCTCGCGCTATTATGTGACCAGCGACGACCGTGTCATACTGGCATCAGAGGTGGGTGTGCTGGATATTCCGCCGGAAAATATCGTGATGAAGGGGCGGCTTGAACCGGGGCGTATGTTGTGGGTGGACACCGAAGAAGGCCGTATCGTCAGCGATGACGAGATCAAACATTCCATTGCCTCCGCGCGGCCGTACCGCAAGTGGCTGGACGAATTTATGCTCAAACTGGAAGATCTACCAGAGCCAAAATCAACCTCTTCTGATGAGGCGAATGAAGAAGACCAGGTTGAACGGAGCAAGAAAATTCTACAAAATCAACGTGCCTTTGGGTACACTTTTGAAGAGATTCGCAAGGTTATCAGCCCAATGGCAAAGAACGGCGTGGAGCCGGTGGGATCTATGGGGAATGACACTCCTCTGGCGGTTTTATCGGACCGGCCTGCTTCGTTGTTTGATTATTTCAAAGAGCTCTTTGCCCAGGTGACCAATCCGCCGATTGATGCTAACCGTGAAGAGATTGTGACTGCCACAGAAATGATGATCGGTTCTGAACAGAATTTACTTGAATCACGCCCCGAAAATTGCCGCCAGATCAAGCTGCAAACCCCGATCTTAACCAATGAGGAGCTTGAAAAACTGCGCAGTTTGAACCGGCTGTATTTTCGCACGGTGACTNNTGAATTGTATGCCCGTGCAGATGAGATCATTGCCAACGATGAAGCCAACATCCTCATCCTTTCTGACCGGGGCATCGACGCCGACCATGCTCCCATCCCTGTGCTATTGGCGGTCGCGGGGCTGCACCACCACCTGATCCGTGAAGGCACACGCACCCACATTGGGCTGGTGGTGGAATCTGGGGAACCGCGGGAAGTACATCATTTTGCCATGCTCATCGCCTACGGGGCTGTGGCCATCAATCCTTACCTGGCAAACGAGTCGATCGAAGAAATGATCAGGCAGGGTCTGCTTACCGGTATCTCTTATCACGATGCGGCACACAATTATACAAAGGCAGTAGTGAAAGGGGTCGTCAAGGT
>PMIV01000119.1:10305-19882 GCA_003158355.1 Anaerolineaceae bacterium | reverse complement strand
ATATATATTCTTGCCAGCAATCCAAGGTTTTCACAAGAATGAAACATGTTGTCATTTTCCTAACTATATTTGTGCGCCTCTCCCCGGGCTGAGATCGCCACGCCTTGGGAAGAACGCCCAAGGCTCGCGATGACAATTATTTTGGCGTTTTCAAGCTTTCTTGTGAATGCCGTGGCCAGCAATCTCACAAGGCCGAATATTTTTAACCCCCGGCTTTCGCAATAAAAAAGATCTATTTGGGATTTTTTAGAAAGATAATTTTGTTAAGCATTTATAAAATATTTCTTGAAAGCGATATTTCACAAAAATTTTAATATCATGCTTCCCTTAGTTTTGATAACTTTTCTAGGACTCCGTCAAACATCATTCTACGGAATCTTTGAACTCACAATCAGAACAATATGCTCAATCGAAATCATATATTCATGTTTGACGGGGTACAGGCAAGGAAAAATATACTTCAATCGAAATGCCTTGATTTTGCTGGATAGCCTATCCCCCCACCTCGTTCACGGCCAGGGCGATCACCGGCAGCACGGTCAGATTGGGATAGATCAAGTAGCGCGGCAGCCAGGTGGGGTTGAACTTCTCTTTGAAGCTGTGCAGGCCTTTGAAGTTGTAGGCCAGGGTCACGTTGGCGTAGATATAGTGCATGGCGCGTTCCACGGCCGGGTCGGATTTTAGTTCGCCCACGCCGGCCAGCCCGCTGAGTCCAAGATTGAAGCGTTCATAGCCCCGCTTTTGGGCTTCGAGCAGTAAATTGACGAACAGGTAATCCATTGTGCCGGCCGGCAGCTCTCTTTTTTGGCGCATGAGGTCTACGGCCAGTTCGCGGTTCTGGTATTCGTCGACCAGGTTGGCAAAGGCTACCACCCTGCCTTCGGGGTCGGCCGCGTACTGGATGAGGGTGGTGTTGAGGTAATCGCGGTCAAACCAGCCCAGCGAAAATTTCATTTCCTTGCCTTTGCGCCCAAGCATCCATTCGTCCGAGACGGTTTTTAATTCGTCCAGGAACTTCTCGTCATGGGGAGGCTGGCTGATCGGGCAGGAATAGCCCAGACGCTCCAGTTTATTCACCGAGGTGCGCAGCGATTTTACTTCACCGCCTTTCAGTGAAAAATTGGCCAGGTCCACAACGGCTTCCTCGCCGATCTTGATCTCGTGCAGCCCGGCCTGGTGATAGGCCTCCAGCGTGTCCGGCCGCGTTTGGTAGAAGGTGAGCATCCAGTCATTACGCGTGCAAAATTTCTGAAACTCCTTCACGATCGTCAAAGTGTCCGTTGCAGGGCCGACCGGGTCACCCAGGACGACGGCAGTGAGGTTGCTATAAGTGTAGGCGATCAGCGAGCCGCCGGCCGAGAAGAAATATTTTTTATCGGGGAAGAGGCAAAAACGCGCCAGCACGGTTTGCCCGTATTTTTGCACGATGTCAGTTGCCTGTTTAAGTTCACCGGGTTCGGTGGGTTGGCGCAGCAGTACGGGAGCAAGCAGGGTGAGCAGTGCATAACTCAGGGTGACTGCTCCAATGACATAGATCGAATCGGTGAAGTATTTGCCAATGCGCGTGGTAATAATGAGCCCCGGATTGGAAAACTCGGTGAACATGCGGATGGTCTGGTAGGCTGCCTGCCACAGGTTGAATTTGACCGAAAAATGCTTATCGAGTTGCACAAACCCGATCGTTCCATAGAGCAGGGTAAACCCGAGGGCGATTCCCAGCGTGCGCAATCCGCGTTGGATGGTGGGAGCATCTGAATGTGCCACAAAACGCCTGCGAAAGAGGAGCAGGCCAAAAACAAGCAGTAGAGAAACGCTGGCCTCTTCGAAATCGAGACCTTTGACCACATGAGTAATGGTCGAAAGAATTAGCAAGATCAGGGTGATCCACCAGGCGGCGCGTTTGCTGCGCCAGATGCCGGAGGCCAGCAGGATCAGGGCAAAGCCGGCCAGCGCGGTGGCCAGGCGCGTGCCGCTGCGCACCTGCATGGGGATGATCTCTTCCAAAATTTGCAGCCGGTCGATCAAGGCCGGGGTTACCGCCGAGATAAGGTTGATGACCGCCATGATCCCGGTGAAAATTGCCAGGAATCGCTCCGGCCGCAGTGTATTAAGTCTGGCAGATCGCATGCCCCTCCACATCACAAATGAATACCCTTATAATAAGTTCATTAAAGCATAGAAAAGAGCAGATGACTACCTCCACTTCACTTACCGTTTTCGAAAAAGGGGATGAACAGGGCATACCGCTGGTATTGATCCACGGCGGCGCCGGCGGGGTATGGACCTGGGACGAGATGCTTAAGTCTCTGCCAGAGTTCCACTGTTACCTGCCCGAATTGCCGGAACACGGCAGCAGCCAGACGAATGGCCCTTTCAGTGTAAAAGACACCGCCAGAAGGATCGCAGACATGATCAAGGAAAGAGTGCCGGGCGGGAAAGCGCACGTCTTTGGCCTTTCGGTGGGCGGTCAGATTGCGGTGGAGATGCTGGCACAATTCCCCGGGGTATTCAACAGCGCCGTCATCAGCGGTGCCCAGCTTCTGCCGGTGCCGGGCTACAAAATGGGTGTCTACTCCGAAAGGGTCATGGCGCTGATCTACTGGCTGGGCATCCACCCCTGGAAGCACAACGACGCCTGGATCCGCTGGAATATGCGCTCTTCAGCGGGCATTCCCGAAAATTTCTTCGAGCGCTTCAAAGCCAATTTTCAGGGGTTGAACCGCGATACCTGGGCTCACGTGATGAACGAGAATTACCGCTATCGCACTCCATCCGGATTGGAAAAAGTGCAGACCCCGGTCTTGCTCATTGCCGGAGCGCACGAGACCGTCGACATCCAGCCCACCAACAAATTGTTAAATCGGCTTCTGCCTAACAGCCGTTCAGTCACCATCAAAGCAGAACTTGGCTGGAGCGCCCCCGAGGAACACAACTGGCCTTTGAAGGTTCCCGAATTGTGCGCCCGAACGATCCGGGCCTGGGTGAACGGGCAGCCCCTTCCGCCCGAATTATTCGCCGTCCCTGAATCTGAAAAAGCCGGGAAGAAATCAACCACTCATTGATGTATCGGGCGGGATCATGCCTCGGTATCTGTTGTTACGGCATTCACAAGAATCTCTCATAAACGGAAAAATTAAACCCCTGCAAGTTCTGAGTATTTCATTCAAAATAAAATGACCTCCAACCGTGAAGGGGATTGCTTCGTCGGGCTTTGCCCTCTTCGCAACGTTTTCGATTCTTGTGAAAACAGCAAGTTGTTCGCGGCCAGTAGGAGTACAAAAACGAAGTGTGTTAGAATTAAAAAACTTATGTCTGATATATCGATCATTCTTGCATCCAATTCACCGCGGCGAAAGCAGATCTTAAGCTGGCTCGGAGTAAATTTCATTATCCGTCCCGCAGACATTGACGAAACGCCGTTACCCGATGAAGATGCAGTCAGTTATGTGCAGCGCCTGGCAGCCGCCAAAGCCCGCAAGACCTCCGGATCAGCCGGGTTTAAAGAATTGCTGCTGGCAGCGGATACCACCGTGGCGGATGGCAAAGAAATACTGGGAAAACCGGCTAATAATGAAGAAGCCCGCCAGATGCTCGAAAAACTGCGCGGTAGGGTCCATTTTGTCCACACCGCCATTGTGATCTACGCCCCGGCATTCGGACGCATGGAACAGGAATTATGCAGCACCCGGGTGCGCATGCGCCGCTATTCTGATGAAGAAATTACTCAATATATTAAAACAGGCGACCCGCTGGATAAAGCCGGCGCCTATGGTATTCAAGATGCAGAATTTCATCCAGTCGATCAACTTAAAGGCTGTTTCGCCAGCGTAATGGGGCTCCCTCTGTGCCATGTCGAGCGAACGCTCAGGCGCATGGGATTTGGGGAACGGACCAACGTTCCCTATGTCTGCCAGGATCACCTGGCATACAACTGTCCCATTTTTCAACGAGTCTTAAAAGGGGAAGACGTCGGATAATACCGGGGTGAATCCCGGGAGGAAAGAATGAAAATTAGGAAAATTGGAATCCTTGCTTTTATTCTGATGCTCGTCTTAACCGCCTGCGGCGGAAAAGGCGGAACTCAGAGTCAGACTCAAACAGGTAATGGTTTACCCACACCAGTCGTCAAAACAACCAGTGTACCGGATGCTTCGGAAACCGCTAAAACTTTTCTGGATAAATGGAAGAGTGAAGATTATGCCGGTATGTATGCTTTGCTGGCCAAGACCAGCCAGGATGCCTTAACCGAGGCGGATTTTGAAAAGAAATATACCGATACTGCTGCCAATTTGACTGCAAAGAGTATCGATTACGGCATCGTTTCCACTCTTCTGAATTCAACTACAGCCAAAGTGGGTTACCAGGTGAACTTTGACACCAGCCTCTTTAATGTCATTCAAAAACAGATGGAAATGAATTTGATCCTGGATGCGGGCACCTGGAAAGTTCAGTGGGACGATAGCATGATCCTGCCTGAGTTGAAGGGCGGCAATCATTTGCTGCTGAACCTCACCCAACCCGGGCGCGGAGACATTTTGGACAAAAACGGTGATCCGATCGTTACCCAGACGGATGCTGTGGCTCTGGGTCTTGACCCTGCCAATATGAGCAGTAAAACGATCTCTAATTTACTGGCCGAGTTGGCCGGATTAACCCAAAAACCGGTGAACGTCATTCAAGACATGTATAATGCCGGAATTGAATCGACCTATGTCCCCATCGGCGAAGCCTCAAAAGAAAGCTACACCGGTTATGAAAATTACCTCACTTCATTGAGCGGGTTCGTGGCCAATGAATATACTTCTCGCTATTACTACTTTGGCGGAATTGCTCCCCAGGTGGTCGGTTACACGTTGAGCATCTCGTTGGACCAATTAGCGGATTATAAAAAATTAGGTTACAGCGGTGATGAAAAAGTGGGTAATTCTGGTCTGGAAAAATGGGGCGAACCCTTGCTGAAAGGCAAACCCACTGCCGATCTTTATGTGATGGCTACGGATGGAAGCACCGTCACCCGTTTGGCTCACCAGGATCCGCAGGCGGGAGATTCGATCACTACCACCCTGGATAAAACGCTGCAAATTCAGACTCAAAGAGCACTGCTCGGCTTTACCGGTGCAGCGGTGGTGATGGACATCAGCAACGGCAAGATCCTGGCCATGGCTTCATCGCCGGATTTTGACCCCAACGTGTTCCAGACTGATAACGTCAACAGCAGTTACGAACTGGGTAACCTGGTGAATGACCAAACCAAACCCATGTGGAACCGTGCCACGCAATCCTCTTATCCGCTTGGCTCGGTATTCAAGATCATTACCATGTCGGCGGCGCTGGAATCTGGCCTGTACACTAAAGACACCATATTTGACTGCACCAGCCAATGGACAGAACTCCCCGGCGAAACTTTCAACGACTGGACCTTTGATGATAAGCTTCCGCCCTCCGGTAAGCTGACCCTGACCGAAGGGTTAATGCGCTCTTGCAACCCGTATTTCTATCACATCGCGCTCGATCTGTTCCGCAAAAAAGGTGCAACCTATTTGGCCGATTTTGCCCGCAGTTTTGGCCTGGGCGAAGCCACCGGAATCGAAGCCGTTGCTGAAGATACCGGTACCATCAACAACCCCACTGATGACGGCTCTGCTTCACAAATGGGCATTGGTCAGGGTGATATGCTGGTGACCCCGCTGCAGGTAGTGGATTTTGTTGCTGCCGTAGCCAACGGCGGTACGCTCTACCGGCCGCAGATCATTGAAAAAGTGACTGCAAACGATGGCTCCGTTGTCCAATCCTTCAGCCCCGAAATTCGCGGTACATTACCGATCTCAGCCTCTACTTTGGATGCTGTTCGCGAAGGGATGAATATGGTCGTCCACGATTCCCGGGGTACAGCTTACACCAAACTGCACACTCTGGAATTTTCAGTAAACGGCAAGACCGGTACAGCCACTACCTCCACAGATAAACCACACGCCTGGTTCGCCGGTTATACCTTGCAAAACAAAGCAGACAAGCCGGATATTGCGGTGGTGGTGCTCTGCGAAAATTCGGGCGAAGGCGCCATTTACGCCGCACCCATTTTCCGGCGCATTGTTGAATCTTACTTCACCGGCAACCCGGAGACGCTGTATCCCTGGGAGAAACAAATGTATTTGACCAACACACCGACTGTTACCCCGCACCCATGAGCGAATTGCCCGTTTGCACAGGGAAGGTGGTTCGCTATCAATCCGGTTTTTTCACGATCCGGGTGGATGAGAAGACAACGATCACCTGCGGCATACGGGGAAGATTAAAGCGACGNNGGAGATTACCGGCAAATTCTGCTGGCAAATCCAGACCAGATCATGGCGGTGTTTGCCTGCGCGGACCCGGAACCTCATTTAAGAATGCTCGATCGTTTTTTGGTCCTGTCTGAAAAACTTGAGCTAAACGCGACCATTGTGATCAATAAAATTGACCTGCTTGACCTGGCCAGTGTGGAAAAGCGCTTTGCCGTGTACCCCACTCTGGGCTACCGGGTGATTTATACATCGGTCAAGGACGGCCTCGGTCTTGATGAGTTGCATGAAAGTCTGAAGGGGAAGATCTCCGCGTTGACCGGCCCTTCCGGGGTGGGAAAATCGAGTCTGCTGAATGCCATCCAACCCGGGTTGGGGTTGGCCATTCGCGATATCAGCGCGCAAACCAACAAAGGCCGGCATACCACTGTCGTGCGTGAAATGTTTCCGTTGGCGGACGGCGGATTTGTGGCAGATTTACCTGGTCTGCGTAGGCTCTCGCTCTGGGATACAGAGCCAGAAGAATTAGACGGATATTTTCCGGAATTGCGCGACCTGGTGATGGAATGCCAGTTCAACGATTGTACCCATCGGCAAGAGCCCGGCTGCGCGGTGATAAGGGCCGTGAAAGATGGCAGCGTCAGCCCGGAACGGTACGAATCCTATCTGCGGCTGCGCTACGGCAACGAAGAATAACCCAGATTTATTTATCGACAAAAAAAACACAAAAAATTGACACACCCTTAAAAAAAAGGTATACTCCCCTTTATATATATTCCAATATTTTATTGGTTCTTTCACTTTTTTACAGTCAGTTCACCCACCTTAGGAATACAAACAATGTATTCTTTTCCAAGCGTGCAGGACCGTAGATCACACAGCAACTTTTGTGACAGGTCCTTTTTTAGTCATTTTAATCCTCAAATGGTATTTTTCTTGTAATTTTCGTATCGAATAATTTTGAAACAAAGAGAAATTCCAATTTCAGGAAGGTAAATGATTTGCTAAAAAACGGATACACAAACTTTCCACATCCATTTGATAATTTAAAAGGTTCTGTTTCTCAATAGCTTGATATTTTATTATAAAAAATCAGAGGTAAGCATTTTTAAAATAGATACTATCTGATATGGGAAATTACGGAAAACAATAATTAGTTGTTTGCTAAGAATTCACAACCACAGATCATTTTCCATGTTGGTAAGGTTATTCAAGTAAGTAAAACAAAAGAAGAGGAGAAGAACAATGAAAAAACTGTTTCCGGTAGTAAGCGTATTAATCGTTGTTTGCATGCTTCTATCTGCTTGCCAAACATCATTGTCAAACCCCAACCATGATGAGAAGACTCGCCACGGCGGTTGGTTGGACGAGATCGTATTCTCGGTCGTTTCACCGGATGCTGCGATCACTCAGCTCAAAGCTGGGGCCGTAGACATCTATGCAAACGGACTGGCCTCGAAGGATCTGCAAGCCATCCAGGATGCTAAATTAAGCTACTCGCCCGCCAGCGGGATGTACTATTCCATTTTGTACAACCCGGCTGTCTTTACAGATGCGAATACGCTTAATCCATTCTCAGATCGAAAGATCCGCGAAGCCACCAACTGGTTGTATGACCGAAATTACCTCAACCAGGAAATCTACGGCGGCGGCAGCCTTCCCAAATGGTTCGTTATCCAGACGAACGGTACAGACTATGCCGACCTGGCGGATGTGGCCCGCGGTCTGGAGAATACTTACTCGTTTAATTTCGACAAAGCCAACCAGACGATTGCCGCTGAAATGAAGACACTTGGCGCCACTCAAGATTCCGCTGGTAAATGGCAATATAAGGGCAAACCGGTTACTTTGAACTTTCTCATTCGTCCAGACGGCGACGGCACCCGCCAACCGATGGGCGATTACGTGGCCGGTCAGCTCGAAAAAGTAGGTTTCACAGTCAATCGTGAATATAAGAAATCCAGTGAAGCTTCCCCAATCTGGGTCCAATCTGACCCGAAAGCAGGCCAGTGGAACTTGTACACCGCAGCCTGGAGCCAGACGGTTATCGAACGTGATGCCCGGATTGATTTCCAGCAAATGTACCTGCCAGATAGTGTCCAAGGTATGTCTGTATTCATGGATAATGTCCCCGATCCCCGCTTCCAAAAAGTGGGCGATGACCTGCTCAACTCAAACTTCAAAGATGCCGCTGAACGCCGCAGCCTAATGGCTGAAGCACTGAAGTTGAGCCTGGAAGATTCTTTGCAGGTCATGTTGATCGATGGGTTAACTTACACCCCGTATACTACCAAGATGTCGGTCACATCCGATATGTCTGCCGGTGTTGAGGGCGGACAGATCTATCCGGAAACGATCCGCTTTAAGAATAAAGTGGGCGGAACATTGAATTGGGGCGACGAAGACCTGTTTGGCGACCCGTACAACCCGGTTGCCGGCAGCAACTGGACTTATGATCAGGCTGCCATCCGTTCTACCATGAGTTTTGCCACTATGAGTGATCCATTCACCGGCTTAAGTTGGCCATGGCGTCTGGAAAAAGCAGATCTCACCGTTCAAAAAGACCTGCAAGTTACACAATCCCTGGGTTGGGTCAACCTGACCAAAGCGGATAAGATCACTCCTCCATCTGATGCCTGGGTGGATTGGGATGCCAAAGCTCAAAAATTCGTTACCGTGGCGGATGCCACCGCAGCGAAGACAGTGGTTTATAAATTTGTTACCGATTTGACCACCGCTGCCGGCACTTCTGATTTTACCAAGCTCACCGCTGATACCCTGACGAAATTTGTCACCGATGAAGCAGCCGCTTATGCAACCGCAGCCAATACCAAGATCGACCTGGACACTTATCTGAAGAATAAAGATAATGCCACCGCAATATCCGATGAAGTGACCGCTATTACAAAACTGGCAGATGCCGACAAAGAAAAAGCAGAGCTGGTCACTTATGTAAAGACTCTGATTGGCTCTTTGGACACCAGCAATACCTTTGAATTAGGCACCAAAGACTTTAGCTCTGCCAAGACGGTCAACAAAGTTTACTATCCTGCTGATATGTACAAGAATGTAGTCTGGCAGGATGGCAGTCATCTATCCGCCGCTGATTTTGTGATGGCTATGATCATGAACTTCGATCGTGCCAAGAAAGACAGCGCAATCTATGATGACCAGGCAGTGCCTATTTTTGACTCCTTCATGCAAGGTTTCAAAGCTGTAAAGATCGACTCTGTGGATCCATTAGTGATCGAAACCTGGAACGATACTTATTTTGCTGACGCTGAAACAACTGTAGG
>PMIV01000119.1:0-10178 GCA_003158355.1 Anaerolineaceae bacterium | reverse complement strand
TGGGTAGGTACCGGACCGTATTTCCTGGATCAGGTCTCCCCTGTGGAGAAATCTCTGGTCTTAAAGAGCTATGCTGGCTACGCAGATCTCTCTTCCCGCTGGTCTACCAAATTCAGTGAGCCAAAAATAGCTGTAGTTGATGTGACGGCTCCAGCTTCAGTGAAGATCGGCCAACCTGCGACCTTCGATGTGGCTGTAACCTACGCAGGCAAACCATATGCCCAATCTGATATCAAGAATGTGAAGTATCTGGTCTATGATGCGACGGGTGCTGTGGTCGTGAGTGATGCTGCGACTGCTGTAGCGGATGGAAAATATCAGGTCGTCTTATCGGCTGATGTTACCTCCAAATTGGCTGCCGGTTCCAATAAACTTGAAGTAGCTGTAGTGCCTATCCCGGTTAACAATCCTACTTTTGCGTCAGTTGAGTTTGTGACTGCGCAATAATTTGAGCGAACATTAATAATCATAAATAGGGGCAAGGGTCACCTTGCCCCTATTTTGAAACCGAGGTAAAGAGATGGCACTTCCAGCAAAAGCTGAACCTGAAACGAAAAAAGATTCTCCCAAGACGAATACGTTCTTAAGGTTGTTTCGTTATACCGCATTGAGAATCGTTACTCTTTTTGTTACTGTGGTGATCGCGATCTACCTGACCATCTTGATTGCGAACATGGGTGGATACGTTGATACCATGATGCGGACGGAGGCTCAAGACCGCATCACTCAGCAAGTAGCTTCAAATCCAGCTTACAGGGCCATGTCGACCGATGCCAAAAAGAAAATGGCTCAACAAATGATCCAATTGGAAATAAAACGCCTCGGTTTGGATCAACCCCTGGTCGTACGTACCACCAAATATCTTGTCAATGCCATTACTTTGAACCTTGGACGCGCTCAGAACATGGTGAGCGATACAGGATCGCGTCAGGTTAAAAGTATCATCCTCGAGCGGTTACCGGCAACCCTTTTATTGATGGGATCCTCTGAATTGCTATTATTCTTTGCCAGTCTATTTCTGGCGCTTTCAATTTCCAGAAAGTATGGAAGCTTTTGGGATAAATTTGTGATCGCAATGACGCCAACTTCATCAGCACCCGGTTGGTTTTACGGCATTTTCTTTATCCTCATTTTTTCTGCGGTTTTAAAGATCCTTCCTTTTGGCGGACTTGTTTCCGCTCCCCCTCCTAAGAATGTATTTCTCTATGCCCTGAGTCTTTTACAGCACTTGATCTTACCGGCTGCCTCGTTATTCATCAGCGGATTCTTCTTGAATATTTATAGCTGGCGCACGTTCTTCTTGATCTATTCGAGCGAAGATTATGTAGAAATGGCCAAGGCAAAGGGGTTAACTGCAAAAGACATTGAATCCCGTTATATCTTGAAACCAACCTTGCCGAATATCGTAACCAATTTTGCGCTAACCTTGATCGGCATTTGGAGCGGCGCGATCATCACCGAAACAGTATTCAACTGGCCCGGGCTGGGGCGAATGCTCTACCAGGCCATTGGTCTGTATGATGTTCCGGTAATTGTGGGAGACACCATTATTTTTGCTTATTTACTGGCAATTACTGTCTTTCTCCTTGATTTTGTCTACGCTCTGGTTGACCCAAGGGTCAAAGTGGGCGGAGGGAACTAATCATGCTCAACACAATCAAGAGTTCCATAAAAGAAATAAAACGCTATCCCTCCGCAATAGTTGGCTTGATCATCATCCTGGCAATGATCATTGTTGCGATCGTCACCGTTATTGCCATCCCCTATAACAAAGCCATTTATCTCTGGCGCGGCGGCGAAGACGTCTGGTACATGAATCCAAAATTCGCTGCACCTGCCTGGACAAACTGGTTCAGAGTCAATAAAGAACCGGTCTCATTCAGTGTAAACACAGCCAATGGCACAATGAAAAAAGTGGTCACCAACGTGAGCGCCGATTCTAAAACGATCGAGATCACCTACTCTTTTGATTTTGAAGCAGATGCTTACCCGCAAGATCTGATGCTCTATTTTAATAATACTTATGCGACAAAACAGCCATTTGTAGACATCTCGATAATCATGCCAAATGGGGGCAGCATTCCTATTATGCAGGGCGGAGCATCGGCTCACGAAAATGTGCGTTTTTCACAGGAACAAAAACTGATCAAACAGTTTTCGAACCGCACGCCCATGCAGGGTTTATTCTCTGATCCGACACAGCAAGATATTGAGGTTCAAAAAGGCACCTACCAGTTGGTTGTTACTGGCACTACCTTTGAAAAAGATTCCGATATCAATGCTGAGTTTGTGTTTTACGGCACCGTTTATGGCGCAGCAGGAACTGATATGGGCCGGCGCGATCTGCTTATCCCTTTGCTGTGGGGAACGCCAATCGCCCTCGCTTTTGGGTTGATCGGCTCGCTGGGAACGCTCATCCTAACCATGATTATTGCTGCAGTCGGCGCCTGGTATGGGGGCTGGGTGGATGCCTTGATCCAACGGATCACTGAAATCAACCTGGTATTACCCTTCCTGCCCATTTTGATCATGGTTGGTACGTTCTTTAGCCGAAGCATTTGGGTTATTTTGGGGACAGCAATTCTTTTGAGCATCTTTACGGGGCAGATCAAATCGTATCGGGCTATTTTTATGCAGATACGCGAGGCCGGCTATATTGAGGCGGCCAAAGCCTATGGTGCGAGTGATACGCGAATTATTTTTAAGTATCTCATTCCAAGAATGATCCCTTTGTTGATCCCCGGATTGGTTTCATCCGTGCCTGCATTCGTTTTTCTTGAAGCATCGCTGGCCATTCTAGGCCTGGGCGACCCGGTGCTGCCTACCTGGGGAAAAGTGATCAACGATGCTGATGTAAACGGCGCGCTTTTTAAGGGCTATTATTACTGGATGATCGAACCAGCAGTACTTTTGATGATCACCGGCCTGGGATTCGCAATGTTGGGATTCGCGCTGGATCGTGTTTTCAATCCCAAATTAAGAGAGATGTAGACCATGGCTGACAAACCCCTTCTTCTTGTTGATGATTTGGTATTGTACTTTCGTACAACTCAGGGAGTTGTGCGCGCGGTGGATCATGTCAGTTTCTCACTGGATTACAACAAAGCGGTTGTGGTTGTTGGAGAATCTGGCTGCGGTAAGAGTTCTTTGACCAAAGCCATCTTGCGCCTGTTGCCAAGGAATGTAGATACCTACTCCGGGAAAGTATTTCTGGAAGGAAAAGACATCATGACCTATAGTGAAGAAGAATTCAGGCTCAAGGTGCGCTGGATTGGCATGTCGATGGTGCCGCAAGCTGCCATGAATTCTTTGAATCCAGTGATCCGGGTGGGTGAACAGGTTGCAGAACCAGCTTTGATCCACATGGGCGTGACCAAAACTGAAGCATTTAATTTAGTTCGTAAAATGTTCCAGCATGTGGGGGTCCCCGAAGTTTTCATTGACCGCTACCCATTCGAACTCAGCGGCGGCATGCGCCAACGTGTTGCCATCGCCATGGCGCTGATCACTTCGCCCAGCCTCATCATCCTGGATGAACCCACCTCAGCATTGGATGTATTGACCCAGGCAAATATTTTTAATGTTCTAAAACGCATTAAAAAAGAACTGGGCACTAGTTTTATTTTGATCACCCACGATATTGCCACTTCAAGTGAGATCGCTGACGAAGCCGCGGTAATGTACGCGGGACAAATAGTTGAACTAAACGATGCTAGGGCTTTTTTCAATGAACCCTTGCACCCATATTCCAGAAAATTAATGGCCAGCGTCCCTCACCTGAGAACAGAAAAGGAGCCGGAATTCATCACCGGTCAACCGCCGAGTTTGGTTGACCTTCCCGCCGGGTGCCGCTTTAGAGATCGCTGTCCGCGGAAATTTGAACGGTGTATTCAGGACCCTCCTGTCATCGTCAAAGACGGTCGAATGGTTCGCTGCTGGTTATATGATTAGCCGAAGGAGATCTTATGGCGAATATTAAAAAGGCTGCACATAACAAAGAACCCTTAATGAGTAATGAATTCGCGGAAAGCAGCGAAATAATCTTATCGGTTAACGATCTGCACGTCTGGTTTGAGCTGAGAAGATTTGGTTTTGGGCATGCGGGCTACGTGCGCGCCGTAGACGGAGTGAACTTTGACCTGCACCGCGGTGAAGCGATCGCAATTGTGGGTGAAAGCGGCTGCGGTAAATCGAGCCTGATGAAGACGATCCTGGGCCTCAACCACCCCACCCAGGGGCAGGTGATCTTCAACGGGCAGGATATTTCCAAACTGGACGCAAAAGGGCAGAGTTGGTTCCACTCCAAGGTGGGCTACGTACAACAAGATCCATACGGTGCGCTGCCTCCATTTATGGATGTGGAACATATTTTGTCCGAACCCTTGCTTGTGGGCGGGATCAAGGACAAAGAAGAACGCATGGCCCGCATCCGTAAAAGCATGGAAGATGTTAAGCTAGCCCCGGTAGAAGATTTTTTGCACAAGTTCCCGCACATGCTCAGCGGCGGACAGCAGCAGCGGGTGGTCATCGCCCGCGCCATGATCATGCAGCCAAAATTGATCGTGGCGGACGAGCCGGTCTCTATGCTGGATGCCTCAGTGCGCGTGGAGATTTTGAAGCTGCTGTCTGGGCTGCAGCAATCTTATGATCTTTCGGTAATATATATCACCCATGATCTTTCGACGGTGAGCTACTTCTCGAAGCGAATTTTTGTCATGTACGCCGGTCAGGTGGTGGAAAAAGCGCCGGTGCGTGAGTTACTGGATCATCCGCTGCACCCCTATACCGGTGCGCTACTGGAAGGTACTTCCGACCCGGATGCGAATAACGCGCTTACTTTCAAGCATGTTCCTCCTGGTGAGCCGCCCAGCCTGGTGACACCGCCAACGGGCTGCCGCTACCATCCGCGCTGTGAAAAAATGATGGCAGGCCTGTGCGACATCGAAGTCCCGCTGGAGTTTGAGCGCGGAAATAATCACCTGGTCTCCTGCTGGTTGTATAAATGATCTTTCGATTGGGTCCCAAGCGTTTGATCTGGATTGCCTTTGGCCTGTTGATGGCCGGGGTGATCATTGCTTTCTTGATGGTGATGCAGGTCTTAAAATCCACCCTCTTCCTCAATTTCCTTTCATTCTTTCTCTCTTTTATTGGTTTTGTTATTGGAATGATTGGAACGTCGCTGTACGTGGCCATCCACCGCAAAAAAGACAAAGATAGATATTGAAAGGTGGAATCTTTTTCTGAAAATTTTACCGTCTGAAATTCACGGTTTCGAATATTAATTTCCCGGTTACCTAAATGACCGGGAAATTTTGTTCACCACTCAAGGTGATTTTCGCCTCGTATGAGGGTAACCCTATGCTTTATAATAAATACATAGATGTTCTCAAACGGTAGGAGATTTCTGATGAGATTAAAATTTATAAAAATTGGGCATCCGGCATTGGTGAGTCTGCTTTTGGGGAGTGTACTTCTCAGCGCTTGCAGCGGCGTGCCCGGTTTATCCCCGGCAACAGCCACCCCCACGACCGCAGCTACGGCCACCCCGGTCCCTCAAAAAACGCTGGTCATCTGTTTGGGTGATGAACCCAAATCCCTTTATCTGTATGGTGATTCTTCACAATCGATGTGGAGCGTGCTCGAAAGTATCTACGATGGACCAATCGATACTGTCAATTATGTACCCCAGCCAGTGATCCTGGAGAATATTCCGTCACAGGAAAACGGCGCTGTCGTTATCCAGGCTGTTTCCGTCAGCAGCGGAGACCTGGTGGCTAACTCGGACGGCGATCTGGTGGCTCTCGAAAAAGGGGTCACGGTTTTCCCGGAAGGCTGCACCTCGGCAAGCTGCGCTGTACCCTGGGATGGTACGAGCGATTTGAAACTTTCACAAATGACCGTAAATTTCAAATTGATCTCCGGGGTTAAATGGTCAGACGGGCAGGCGCTCACGGCTGCCGATTCGGTCTATTCTTATCAGGTCGCTGCGGATAAAGATACAAACATCTCAAAAACTTTAATTAAAAAGACGGCCAGTTATACGGCCGTGGATGCACAAACCGTGCAATGGGTGGGGATCCCCGGCTATCTCACCCTCAACCCCTCTGCTTATTTCTGGACCCCGCTGCCGCAGCATACGCTGGGTAAGATTGCGGCCAAGGACTTATCTACCACCGATGCTGCCACTCGTGCCCCTCTGGGATGGGGCCCGTACATGATCGATCAATGGCAGGCGGGCGATCATATCCGCCTGGTCAAGAACCCCAATTATTTTCGCGCCAGCGAAGGGCTGCCCAAATTTGATGCAGTGGTTTACCGATTCCTGGGCAATGTGCCTCAGGCTGATCTCTCTCCCATCCTGACCGGTGAGTGCGATATTATCGATACTTCGGTGACCATGTCTGATCAACTGCAAACGATCCGCTCCCTCGAAAAAGACGGCAAAGTAAAAGGTTACTACGGGCAGGGTCCGGAATGGGAAGGCATCAATTTCGGCATCAAACCCAGTTCTTACGATGATGTATTCAATCCCTACTTGGACCGGACGAATTTCTTCGGCGATGTACGTACCCGCCAGGCTATTGCTGACTGCATCGACCGCCAAAAGATCATCAATGAATATGAATTCAGCCTGTCTGATCTGCCCAACTCCTACCTGACCACGAACCATCCTTATTATGTGAAAGACCTGCCGGCCTATGCTTATGACCCTGCTAAAGGGGAACAATTGCTGGATGCGGTGGGCTGGAAGGACACGGACGGCAGCGCCGATACACCGCGGATTGCTCAAGGTGTGACCGACGTGGTGAACGGAAAACCATTCGAGATCACTTACCTGGCAACAGACGCCGGCAGCAATTCCGTGATCGCGCAGGCCATCGCCAGCAACCTGCAGCAGTGCGGCATCAAAATGGATGTCAAACTGGTGTCGGCAGCAGAGATGTACGCTGCCGGACCGGACGGCCTCGTTTTTGGCCGTAACTTTGACCTTGCCCAGTTGGGTTGGACTACCGGGCGGCAGAACCCTTGCTTCCTGTTCTCCTCATCCGAAATTCCCACCGCTAAAAATAATTGGCTGGGGACGAAATTTGGCGGCGTCAATATTACCGGTTATTCCAGCACTACCTATGATCAAGCTTGCCAAACCTATCTCTCTGCCGGGTTGGATAAAGACCTGGCGAACCAAGCGAATCAACAGGCATTGACTCAACTAGCTAATGACGTCCCATTCATTCCGTTGTTTTTCAAGACCAAAGTGATGGTCTCCCGCGCTGATCTGTGCGGCTTAACGCTGGATGTCAGCTCACGTAGCGGGTTGAAGGATATCGAGAAACTGGATATCGGGACAACCTGCAGTAAATAGACACACATTTATTCAAAAGGAAGCTGCCGCACCGGAAGTTTACAGGTACGGCAGCTTATTATTAATGGCAGCTAAGATTCTGATTAATGATTTGGACCGTGAATGATGCCAGTGTTATAATTTTTCTCTAATTCTTTTTTGTAAATTGGAAAATATGGAAAATATTGTTGGTGTAGATTACAGTAAAAAATGGCTCGTGATGGCAGCAGTTGCCTGCGAAGTATTCCTCTCGACCATCGACGGCAGCATTGTAAATATCGCCTTGAACACCCTAGTGGAACAGCTTCACCAACCGCTGGCGGTCGTGGAATGGGTGGTGCTGGTTTACTTGCTTGTGATCGCTACATTAATGCTTTCCATTGGCCGCCTGGCGGATATGTTTGGCAAGAAAAAATTATTTGCCACCGGGCTGGCGATCTTCACGATCGGTTCGGCGTTGTGCGGTTTGAGCCCTAATATTTACTGGTTGATCACTTCGCGGGTGATCCAGGCGGTGGGCGCTTCTATGAACATGGCGTTGAGTACAGCCATCGTCACCGAAGCTTTTCCCAGCCAGGAACGCGGCAAGGCGCTGGGCATCATCGGTCTGCTGGTATCGCTGGGAGTCATTGCCGGCCCAACCCTGGGTGGAATCATTCTGCAGTATCTTACCTGGCACTGGTTGTTCTTCGTCAATCTTCCAATAGGCGTGATCGGTTTCTTCATGGTGCTGCGTTTTGTGCCTGAGATAAAACCAAAAGGGGATCAAAAGTTCGATTTTTGGGGAGCAGGCACACTTTTTGTGGGCATGGCTTCCTTTTTACTGGCACTTTCCTTCATCCAGACGGATGGCTTCCAGAATTTATTGGTTTACGTTTTGCTGGTCTTCGCGGTTGCGATGATCGCGCTTTTCATCAAGGTTGAGAACAAAGCCAGTGAACCGATGATCGACCTGCATCTTTTCACCAACCGCTTGTTTTCCATCAACTTGATCACCTGTTTTATTACTTTTGTGGCCAGCGCAGGGGTTACTCTGTTGATCCCGCTCTACCTGCAAAACGTGATGGGGTTCGACCCGCAAAAAACCGGCATTTTGATGATCATTTCGCCGCTGGCTATGGCTGTGGTAGCTCCATTATCTGGTGCTATCTCCGACCGGGTGGGGTCGCGCGTGTTGACCACCATTGGCCTGGTCATTTGCCTGACGGGTTACATTGCGTTCATTAACCTGAATGCGCAAACTTCCACCATTTCTTACATCCTCAGTTATGCGGCGATCGGCACCGGTATGGGCATTTTTCAATCGCCAAACAACAGCACCATCATGGGCGAAGCTCCCAAACATCGGCTGGGAGTAGCCTCGGGGCTGCTTTCATTGACGCGCGTGTTGGGGCAGACGGCAGGCATCTCCATTTTGGGGGCGTTGTGGGAAGCCAATGTGTTTCGGTTTGCCGGGAAGATCCAGGTCAGCGATGCCACCCAGGCACCGATCTGGGCTCAGGTAGCCGGTCTGCATGATGCCATGCTCTTTATCGTAATCTTTATCCTGGTAGCAGTCTTCCTTTCTGCCTGGGCGTTGATCACGGTACAAAGAGCCAAAAACCATCCAAAACAAAACCCGGACCTGCAGGCAGAGTAACCTCATTTGTTGTACCAAATATGCTGGCTTCATTCTTGCAACCCATCTCTAGGGAGATGGGATTATGAGATTTCTGCGGCATTTTTTCTTGAAATTGATTCCCCTGGCCTTGATCGCCGGGGTGGTCGCGGTCTTGTTTTCTTCGAGCGGGACGATTTCAAGCGACCGGCTTGAAGCGCTCAACGTGAATACCGGTCCGGGGCTTACTTACGGCTCAGACGGTTTTAGCAATACGCTCGCGGCAGAAAAAACTGCCGGAACAGCCTATGTCCGCGAAGTGCTGGATTGGAGCCAGATCGAAACCATGCAGGGCACGTACAACTGGTCCGCGCCGGTCTCCTATGCCGCTGTGTTTGCCGCTGAAAAGGCGCAGGGGCTCAAAGTGATCGCGGTCTTGAACGGCGGACCGACCTATCTGACCCCCACTTCGGGGGAAACGGTAGATTCCAGTCAATTCTTGCTGCGCTGGGCAAATTTTGTGCAGGCCGCCGTAGATCAATTTGGCAGCCAGGTGGACGTCTGGGAAATCGGTTCACAGATCAACACCACCACCGGCATGAGCCCGTTCATCACCCCCACTGTAGCCAGCACCAGCACCACTCCCGACCCGACGCTTTACGCCAAAATGGCGAAGGTGGTCTACAAGATCGTCAAGACGGCTGACGCCAATGATGAAGTGTGGATGGGCAGCCTGGTGAGCGCTTCGGCCAGCAACTGCGCCATGAACCCGCTCACTTTCTTGTTAGAGGTCAACGGCGCCAAGGGCTGGGATTCATTGGACAGCATCGAATACTCCCCGGCCAGGGGCGCGCTCGCACCCGAAACAGCGCAGACCGCCGCGAACTCTGCCTGCGCCTCCTCCCTGCCGGCGAGCAATGCCACCCTCAGCGGCGAAGTGACCGCCTTACAAAACCTGGCCCGCCAGTTGGGCGGCAAGACGGTGCGCATCGAAGGCCTGGGCTGGTCAAATGATGAACTTGCCAAATTGGCTGCCAACCGCAGCATTTCCGCTGATCAGGTTCTGGCAGACACCCTCACCCGGGCCACAACAATTCTGGCCGGGAGTAACAGCCTGACCACCTTCTTCTGGCAGATCGATCCCAACGCACAGGCAGTCCCTTTTACGGCTTTGAGCAATCTAAATTCGGTCTTAAGTGGAGCTAAATTTGAGATCCAGGCGCAGGGCCAAAGCGGTTC
>PMIV01000018.1 GCA_003158355.1 Anaerolineaceae bacterium | reverse complement strand
TACTGGCGGCTTTGATGCGGCAGGGCAGTCTCTCTATTGCGATGCAGGGATTGCAGTTGGCCGAGCCTGATCTTTCTAACGCGATTCGACTTAACCTGGATCAATTGCTGCGTTTTACATCCATTAGTAAACCCAAACCCATTCCTGAACAAGTGGTGAAAGCACTTTTCAGCCAGTTTGGCTTGGATCCGGAAATTATGGGCGACCCGCATGCGCTGTCTTTGGGCATTACCCAACTGCAGCAAAATATCCAAAATGAACTTAATGGGGTGGTGCGCATGAGTGAAAACCTGCGTGATGGCCCAAAATTCTTTGGGGAGATGATCCTCTCGAAGGCAGAACAACAAAAAGCGCGCAAAGATCTGGAAGACTATCGGAACTTCCTTAGCGGATTACAGAGTATTAACACGGTTGCGCGGTTGGCGAACTTACAGGTTGGAATTGGTGAGATTCGCGCCTCTATGAAGACTCGAAAAACGATTGCAGAGATTCAATCTATTCTTGATATTTTACGTGAACTTGACTCGGTCTGGGAATATCTTTTAGCCGCTGAGCCCTTGCTGCCAGCAAAGGATGCCTGGCAAGTAGAACTCAAAAATGCGAAAGAGTATGTACTTTCCACTTTGTCGGATGAAGCGAAACGAAACGCTCAAAATGTAGGCGGCCAATTACGCGGCAGACTTGAAAATGTCCAGACAAGTTACACTGAACGCTACTTGGCCTTACACAAGGAATATCGTTTGGACCGTGACCAAGATGAGCAAAAGCGCCAGCTTACCGCAGACCCGCGCTGGGCGCGCATGCGCGCATTGAGCAAATTGAGTCTCCTTCCTTCTAAGCAACTGATGGATTTACAGGATAAACTAGGCGCGGTTGAGACCTGTCCGAATCTGCAGCCGGCAGAATTGAAGGTGCATGCGCACTGCCCGCATTGCGGATTTAACCCAATCGCGGTGCAAGATGTGCACGAAACAGCCTCCATTCGGCTGGGGAAGGTACGCGAAGAATTTGAAGCGCTGTGCAAGAATTGGGTTGATGTTCTGCTAACCGATCTGCAAAGCGAACAGGCTTTGCACAATATCCAGGCGGTGGACCCAGGGGAACGTGCTGCGGTGCAGGATTTTTTAAGCACACTCAAATTGCCTGAACCGCTCAACCAACGATTCATCGACGGGGTAGAGAACACCCTGCAGGGGTTGGAAGTGTTGACCATTGACGGCGCGGATTATTTATTGGCCCTGACTCGGCCGGGAATGCCCTGCAGCGCGGATGAGCTTGAAAAACGTATCCGGGAATTCCTACAGAACCATCTGGAAGGTAAAGATCGGCGCAAGATACGTATTCAAATTAATTGGTAATCCAGGAGAAAATCATGGCAGATGACTCTCATCTCATTCAGGAAAATGCATTCCCTTACCAAACTGACCATGAAACTGTTGAAGAAAAACTACAAAAGGAAGAATACCGCCTGCGCCTGGCGCATAACTTGAAAGACCCCGAATTCCGCAAGATAGAAGGTTTCCCGCTAGGCACGGATGAAGCCATCCTGGCACTATCGGACCCGCCTTACTATACGGCTTGTCCTAATCCCTTCTTACCCGAGATCTTGGAGCAGTGGCAGAAAGAACGCCGCCAAACCCGCAAAGAGCTGGCCTTGCCGGATGACGAGAACTTGCCGGAAGGGATACGCGGCTACCACCGCGAACCCTTCGCAGCAGATGTTTCAGAAGGCAAGAACGACCCCATCTATAACGCCCATTCTTATCATACCAAAGTGCCGCATAAAGCCATCATGCGTTATATTTTGCATTATACCGATCCGGGCGACATTGTTTTTGACGGATTCTGCGGTACGGGTATGACCGGGGTGGCAGCGCAGTTGTGTGGGGACAAGCAAGTGGTTGAAAGCCTGGGTTACCGGGTAGATAAAAAGGGCATCATCTACGAGGACGATAAAGTCATTTCGCGTCTGGGCGCGCGCAAAGCCGTGTTGAACGATCTCTCGCCTGCAGCCACCTTTATTGCTTACAACTACAACACCCCGGTGGATGCACGCGCTTTTGAGAAGGAAGTCAGACGTATTTTAGCTGTGGTGGAGCAAGAATGCGGCTGGATGTATGAAACCACCCACTCCGATGGGTCGAAAGGATTCATTAACTACACGGTTTGGTCGGATGTGTTTCGCTGCCCGCATTGCGGTACAGAAATGGCCTTCTGGAACGTAGCAGTTGATGAAAAAGAAGGTAATGTCAAAGATTCTTGGAAATGTCCAGATTGCGGCTCATTGTTGGCCAAAAGCCCACAAAAAGAAAGTGGTGCATTAAAAGTAGAAAGAGTAATAGATACTCTTTACGACCAAGCCCTCGATCAAACGATAAAACAAGCACGTCAGATACCGGTGATGATTAATTACTCGATTCATAAAAAACGATTTGAAAAGAAACCAGACAATAATGATCTAGCTTTAATTAAACAAATCGACGAAAGCAAGATTCCGTATCCCTTTCCTGTAGATAAGATCCCGAAAGGGGATAAAACCTCCGATACTTTTAATATAGGAGTAACACACACACATCACTTCTATACGAAAAGAAATTTATGGGTACTGAGCAGTATTCTTTCCAAAATAAATAATAATTGGAGGAATTATTTCTTATTCTTGATTACTTCATTTATTGTGAAAACAGGTTCCAAACTCCATAACATTGGGTTGAAAAATGGAAATATTAATCTTGCAGGAGCTATACCTAACGCTCTTTATATTCCAAGTTTTTTTGCTGAAAGAAACATTTTCCAATTATTGAAGAGTAAGCTACAAACAATAATTCCTGCGTTCTCATTTGAAAAAGAACTTGGAACCGTTAGTTTGACTACCCAATCATCAACAAAATATTCTACTGGGTTAAAAGACCTTTATGAGTATATATTTGTTGATCCTCCTTTTGGAGCAAACTTGATGTACTCAGAATTAAATTTTTTATGGGAATCTTGGCTGAAGGTATTCACTAACAATCAACAAGAAGCAATTATTAATCATACTCAAAATAAAAATCTCAATAAATATCAAATACTAATGACCGATTGTTTTTTGGAATTCTATAAATCATTGATACCAAATCATTGGATTACGGTTGAATTTCATAATTCTCAAAATTTAGTTTGGAATTCAATTCAAGAAGCATTACTGTTTGCAGGTTTTGTAGTAGCTGATATTCGTACCATTGACAAACAACAAGGTACTTTCAATCAAATGACAACAACTGGCGCGGTTAAACAAGATTTAATTATTTCTGCATATAAACCCGCCGCAGAATTTGAACGCAAGTTCAGCATAGAGGGTGGCAGTTCAACTGGTGCCTGGGAGTTCGTGCGCCAGCATTTGGAACAATTGCCCATGCCTAATATTAGCAGCGAACAACTGGAGGTACAAGGCGAGCGTATGCCCTACCTGCTTTATGACCGCATGGTGGCTTTTCACTTGGTACGCGGGTTGACCATTCCGCTCTCAGCTTCCGAGTTCTACCAGGGCTTAAGTCAGCGCTGGCTGATGCGCGACGGCATGGTCTTCACCGCGGCGCAAGCTACCATTTACGATCAATTGCGTCTTCGAGCTGAAAGTGTGCAGCAGTTGGCGCTTTTTGTCACTGATGAAGCCAGTGCCATTCAATGGCTGCGCGGCGAATTGAACAGCGAAACCGGTCACGGTCCACAGACGTATTCCGAACTGATGCCGCGCTTCATAAAGCAGCTGCATCAGGAACGCTATGAGAAATTACCTGAGATGCTAGTGATCTTAGAGCAGAACTTCTTGCAGGATACTCAAGAGCGTTGGTACGCGCCTGATCCAGACAAGAATACCGACCTCGAAGCGTTGCGTGAGCGTGATTTGCTGCGTGAGTTTAATGAATATCAGGCAGGATCGAGCAAGCTCAAAGTTTTCCGTGCCGAAGCGGTTAAAGCCGGGTTCAGTAAGGCCTGGTCCGAGCATGCCTATGCCATTATCATCCAGGTGGCCGAACGCCTGCCTGAGCAAGCGCTACAAGAAGACCCGAAACTCAAACTTTATTACGATAACGCGCTCAACCGTGCGCCGAAGGAACCAAAACAGGAGAGATTGATCTAGAAAGAAGGGTATCAATGAGGTGGAATTCGTCAGAACCATGGGTTTCATGGAATAAATGGTTGGAGCCTTTTTACCAAAATAAGCCAAGAATCATTGGTGAAATTCCGCTGACTTATGATGATCTCGAAGAATTAGCCCTGGCATGCTATGATGTTTTAAAAACTTATGGGATGAAAGATGGCTCTGATCGTCTTTATTTTGACTATCCTCTATTAATGCTTACATTAATGCCATGCTTTGCTGCATACAATACTCAACGGGATTATTGGCAATCTTTTGCGGACTTTATTAATATTGATAAAACAGCTTTATTTAACCAAAGATGGCATCGCTGTTTTGTAGAATTAGCAAAAGCAAGGGGGTTTAAAGTCTTTACCTTTCAAGATGATCCTACACCTTATGTTACCTCTATTCGTTTTCAAGGCGGAATCCCAGCTTACTCCCTACCGGATTATTTTGGGAAGATGGTTCTGCCGGCAGTGCAGAGCGAAAGATTACGAGAAGTCACCCCTATAAAAGCTTTGGAATATTTGCTTGGCCATGTTTATTTTGTCGATTCTCCAGTAATCGATTTTTTAAAAAACAGCGGCCAAATGGGAGAGGAATTCTTTGAAGAAAGCTGCAGGTTGGCGCGGCATGCGCTGCAAAATCATGGGGCAATTCTTAGCGCAACCGAAGTGGATCTTCCCCAAAATGTGATTACTGCGTTTGAGTCCTTTTTGGAAGTGGAGGAAGATAAAAAGCAGCATTGGCGCAAACCACAATTGATGGTGACGCCTTATTCAGAAGACGCTGCGATAACTCTATTACTTCCAGTGCAAGAGATTGGTTTGGATCTTTTCACCCACAAAATGCAATGGCGAGTCCAATGGGAAGGCCAGGAATCTGTAATCAAGATTCCCGGTAAACTCTTCCGTGATCGTCAGAATGTGGTGGTCGAAGAAGTACCCTTACCGATTCAAGCTACA
>PMIV01000110.1 GCA_003158355.1 Anaerolineaceae bacterium | reverse complement strand
GGCAGCGGCGTTTTTGGGAACATACGATTTCCGATGAAGAAGATCTGGAAACCCATTTAGATTACATCCATTACAACCCGATCAAACATGGGTATGTCACCAAAGCGGCTGATTGGGAATGGTCAAGTTTTGACCGATATGTAAAGATGGGAATTTATGATTCGGATTGGCAAGGCGGGGACGAAGGTAGAATTCAAAGAATGACATTGGAATAAAAGAATTGGTGCGGTCAAAAAGCGACCACACCCTACTTGAATTGTTCAATAATCAGAAAAATGGAAAACAAAAACAGATATTATGGGGATATGAATATGAGGAAGAACTTTTTGATTGGGGACTGTCAAACCGGAACCGCTTGCGGAGATCTGAGGCTGTTTACCGAAAGAGGTTATATTCTCGAAAAGACTCTCGAAAAGATACTTGACAAATGACTTTCGCCTCTCTATAATAATAATTACTAACACGTGTTATCAAAATAAAAATATGACAAAAAAACGGATCACCAGTTTTGATGTAGCAGAAAAATCGGGAGTCTCCAGGACAACAGTTTCGCTTGTCCTGAACAATATTGCGGATATCCGCATCAGCCCCGAGACCCGCCAGCGTGTTTTGGATGCCGCCAAAGAATTGGGCTACCATCCCGATTCGGCAGGGCGCAAATTAGCCAGCGGGCATACCTATAATATCGGGCTGGTGCTGCGTCAAAGCCGTGATCAAGTATTTGCAGATTCACTTTTACCAAAGGTTGCCATGGGAGTGAACCAGGCCGCAGAAGACCTGGGATTTCAAGTGCTGCTCAAGGCACTTGAACCGGACAACATCAACGGATATATCCGTTTGATCCAGGAAAACCATGTTGACGGTATTATCCTTTCTGGCCCACAACAAGATGATCTCGAAATAATCAATCTCTATAAAGAAGGGTTCCCTATTGTTCTAATGGGGCAACTGCCGGGAAGCAACCTACCCTTTGTTGATATTGACGCGATCAAAGGCTCAAAAATGG
Organism: Anaerolineaceae bacterium; assembly: GCA_003158355.1. Taxonomy (GTDB): domain Bacteria; phylum Chloroflexota; class Anaerolineae; order Anaerolineales; family Anaerolineaceae; genus UBA6107. The sequence continues at coordinate 4,860 of PMIV01000110.1, read as the reverse complement.
CGGTCAGCCATTTGATCGATAACGGCCATACGCGCATCGGTATGATCACGAACGCTTCTTTAAAATACACCTCAGCCCAACAGCGCCATTCAGGATATCTTCAAGCGCTGGCTGAAGCGGGTATTGCCGAGGATAAGCTCCTGTTACAAGAAGGAAACTATACGCCAACCAGTGGATATGAGGCGATGAAGAAATTGCTTGACGTGAATCCCACGTTAAGTGCTGTTTTCATCGCCAGTGATGTGGTTGCTAAAGGAGCCATGCAAGCGATCACTGAAGCGGATTTGCGAATCCCGAAAGACGTCTCGGTCGTGGGTTTTGATGATATTCCTCTGGCTGATTATTTTGATCCCCCTTTGACTACTGTCCGCATTCCCTCCTATCAATTAGGACGGGTGGCAGGAATTAATTTGATTCACTTGATTAAAGGGGATGTTCTTGAGCAAAATGAAGTTTTTCTTGATTCCGAATTGATCATTCGGAATTCAAGCGCTTTACGTAAAGGGGCTAGTTAAAAAGGAGTTTTTTTGAACATTTGCTAACACGTGTTATCAAGAAGATAACTTTGATGTCAATTGGTACAGTGAAGGAGGTGGTCGGCGAGATTCATAAATAGAAAGAAACTAAACTTGCTAAAAAAGTTGTATTTAGGATCGTTTCACAATTAAAAGGAGAGATGAGAACCATGAATACAAAATATTTAAAATTGTTTGGTTTTTTGGTCGTAGCCGCAATGTTGGTCGCTTCTTGCGGACAGGCAGCAACAACCGCTGCACCTACTGTTGCAGCCACCGTTGCACCTACCGCTGCACCCACCGAAGCGGCAACCGTTGTCGCAACTGAAGCCGCGACTGCTGCTCCCGCCGCATCTGCAATTGATTGCAAAGGCGCCAAATCTGGCGATACGCTGACCGTCGTTTATCAGTGGTCCGGTTCAGAAGAGGAAAGTTTCAACACCATCGTCAAACCATTTGAAGATGCCTGCGGTGTGAGCGTAAAGGCTCAATCCACCCGTGATGACGCTGTTTTGGATACCATGGTGAAAAGTACTGCCCCAGATGTTCTCTTTTGGCCAAACCTTTCACCTTTAAAACTCTATAGCGCGAAATTACTGGCTCTTGATACTGTTAGCGCCGACAAAGCCAATTACGCTTCTTATTGGATCGATATGGGCTCTGCATCGGGTAAATGGATGGCCATCCCGGTTAAAGCTGATGTAAAATCCATCATCTGGTACAGCCCGACCCAGTTTGCTGCTTTTGGATATAAAGTTCCAACCACTTTTGATGAACTCAAGACATTAGTCACCAAGATGGCCGCNNTGGACCGGTACTGATTTCGTCCAGGATATTTTGCTCGCCACGCAAGGTCCCGATTATGTAAACAAGATCATCACCGGTAAGGTTGCTTACAGCGACCAGGGTGTGGTCGATGCTTACACTACCTATAAAGCCTGGGCTTCTGATGCCAAAAATACAGTAGGCGGCGCCGATGGAACAGTCAACACCAAATTCCTGGACGCGATCTACAAAGTCTTCTCCAATCCAGCCGAAGCCATGATGGTGAAACAATCCGGATTTGCTGGCGGCAGTGTTGCCACACAGTTCCCAGCTTTGAAATATGGTACCGATTACGACTTTTTTGAATTCCCCGGTGTGCAGGGATTGCAGGGCGGCGCTGACTTCATGTTCGCTTTCAGCGACAAACCGGCCGCTCAGGCACTCATCGCTTATTTGACTGGAACAACTGGCGGACAAAATTGGGCAAAGGCTAATTTTGGAATTTCCCCCAATAAAAATGCTGATGGAAATTACACTGATCCACAATCCATCAAATTAAGCTCGATCCTCTCCAAAGCTGCCGGTTTCACTTTTGATATCGGTGATGCAATTGGTGCACCGTTCAATACTGCTGAATTCAAGGGCGTCGTCGATGTTGTTCAGGGCAAAGATATTAAGACTACTCTGACCACGATTGCTGCTGCCCAGGCTGAATCCATTAAGTAGTTTTTACAGGTTACCTTTCTGGGGCATGGTGCTCATGCCCCAGAAAGTCTTTAGGTACAGGAGGTAGGTGTCATGGTACCCAAGATCATGAAACAGGGACGGTTGGCTCCCTGGCTTTATTTACTCCCCGCCTTCATTATGATGTCCGTTTTCATTATTTATCCAACCTTCGGCACTTTACGTCTCAGCTTTATGGATAACACCGGAACAAATTCAGCAGCGGCCACCTGTTTGACAGAGCAGCCCTGCTGGGGGGTCTTTGAGAATTATCGTTATGCACTGACCAACACGGATATGCTGCACGCCCTGCGTAACAACGCATTGTGGCTTCTATTAATGGTGCCAGGAACCATTGCCGGTGGGCTGTTCTTTGCCGTACTGGCAGATCAGGTTCCTTATGAAAAGCTGGCTAAATCCATTATTTTTATGCCGGTGGCGATTTCATTTATCGGCGCGGGCATTATCTGGCGGTTTGTCTATGATTTTCAAAGTGGCGGTGGAGCCCAGATAGGCATTTTAAATGGCATCCTTGTCGCTTTAGGCGGGAAGCCAGTTACCTGGTTGAGTGATCCGGCAATCAGCAACTTCTCATTGATGCTGGTTGGCGTTTGGTTATGGGTAGGGTTCTGTATGACTATGCTTTCAGCGGCGATCAAGGGTGTCTCGACAGAGATACTGGAGGCGGCACGGGTAGATGGCGCCAATGAATGGAATGTTTTTTGGAAGATCATGTTTCCAACCATTCTGCCGAGTATTGTGGTGGTGACAACCACCCTTTCGATCATTATTTTGAAGGTCTTTGACGTGGTGTACGTGATGACAGGCGGTAATTATGGCACTGAAGTAATCGCCAACCGCATGTTTAATTTGATCGTGACGAATTCCGGGCGTTCTACCGCACTGGCTGTCATATTGATCCTTTTAACAATTCCGATCATGGTTTTCAATATCAAACGATTTAAATCAGAGGAGGCAGCCAGGTGAGACCTTTATCTTCTCTCAATCGTTTTCTCAAGAAAGTACCGGTCAATTTTGCTGTGATCCTCATGTGCATTCTGTGGATCGTTCCTACGCTTGGGTTATTCGTCACTTCCTTCCGTACCCGTGAAGCGGTGCGCACGACCGGTTGGTGGACCGTACTGGCCGGCAAACCAAAGGTGTTGGGTGAGCCGGAATACCAGACGTATTGTGCGTCTTGCCACGGCGCAGATGGCAAAGCCATCACTGCTGCTGATCTCTCCAATGCTGGGGTGGTGAATCAATACCCCAGTGCATCCAGTTTATTGGTGATGCTGCGCCAACCCGTGAATGGGAATGAGGTTCATCTCAAAGATAAAGCGCTACCCACCAATACAAAGGATGCCATCAGCACCCTTTCAAACGTGACAACCTACATCAAGAATTTATCCGGCCAGACAAAATCCACCAGCCAATTTACGCTGACGAATTATATTGATGCCATTGTTGGTTATAAAGGTACCCAAGATTATTTGACCGATTGTAAAGAAAAGGTAAGCAGTACTTTGGCGGTGTATAAGTGCAATGCCAGTGACATATTAAATTCAGCCGGTATTGGGGCTGCCACACTCAATACACTACTGGTGGCAATTCCATCCACGCTGCTGGTAATATTTTTAGGTGCTTTAGCTGCCTATGCATTTGCCTGGTTAGATTTCAAAGGCCGTCAATGGATCTTTGCCTTGTTGATCGGTTTCCAGGTTGTGCCTTTACAGATGGCGCTGGTACCAATGGCTCAACTGTATTCACAACTTGGTATGCAGAGTTCCTTTTTGGGGATCTGGCTTTTCCATACCGGGTTTGGACTGCCATACGCAATTTATCTGATCCACAATTTTATTTCTACAATTCCGCGGGATCTGTTCGAATCCATTTATTTGGACGGCGCCAACCACTGGACGGCCTTCAGAAAACTGGCCCTACCTCTGGCGATGCCGGCAATTGCCTCTCTGGGAATCTTCCAGTTTATCTGGGTCTGGAATGATTTTTTGGTAGCCAAGATATTCCTGACCACCCATCCGGTATTGACTGTGCAAATAACAAATTTGATCGACCCGCGCGGACAGAATTGGCATATTCTAACCGGAGCTGCTTTCCTTTCTTTCTTGATTCCGATGATCGTTTTCTTTGCCTTCCAACGCTATTTTGTACGCGGGTTGACCGCAGGTTCAGTAAAAGGCTAAATTTCAATTTTGAAGGTTTGATTTCATGAGTATGAAAGATCTCTACTGGTATAAAAATACGGTTATTTATGAAGTATTGGTGCGTGCTTTTTACGACAGCAACCAGGACGGTCAAGGCGACCTGGAGGGGTTGAGACAGAAGCTGGATTACTTGAAAGACCTGGGGGTGGATTGCATCTGGCTTCTGCCAATCTATTCTTCGCCGTTCATGGACGGCGGTTACGACATCTCCGATTACTGCAACATTCATCCGGATTTCGGTACTTTGAATGATCTGCGAGCGTTGATTAAATCAGCTCACGAACGAGACATTCACATCATCATGGATCTGGTCTTGAATCACACTTCCGATCAGCACCGCTGGTTTAAAGAGGCGCGCTCTGATCGCAAGTCACCTTACCGTGATTATTATGTTTGGAGCGACACAGACNNGTACGGGCAGAGATGATCAAGGTGGTGGATTTTTGGCTGGCGATGGGGATCGATGGGTTTCGTGTAGACGCGGTGCCTTACCTGATCGAGCGTGACGGCACGAATTGCGAAAATTTACCCGAAACGCATGAAATCCTCAAAGATATGCGCCGTTTCGTGGATGAAAAATACCCCGGCCGGATCCTTTTGTGTGAAGCCAATCAACGGCCAGAGCAGGTGCG
>PMIV01000227.1 GCA_003158355.1 Anaerolineaceae bacterium | reverse complement strand
GAAATTTGTCCGATACCATTAATCAGTTTTGTCTCGATCTTGTGAGGGTCCAATTTCCCGGCAGATTCCAAATCGTAGGCATAATATGCCCCCAATTGGGCGATCTTTTCTTGCAGGGTCATTTTTGCCACCAAAACTTCGACCTGTTTCTTGATCTGATCTAAAGTTGGGCGAGTAGTCATAAGACTCCAGTCGAAATATCCAATTGCTAATTATGGGAGAAAAACCCACTCTTCTTTAGTGCAAACTAACCTTAACGTGAACGGTTTGAGTGCCTTCAGCCGGCAAAGGAACAATATCGCCGGGCACCGGTTTACCATCCACGGTCAACGAAACAGCATTACCAGTTCCAAGCCGTTCCACCTGAATCTGATAATTCACGCCGCGGAAAATACGTTGAGCCTCAAATTTTTTCCAGTCCGCCGGAATGACCGGGGCAATCTGCAAACCCTCAAAGGTGGGGCGGATTCCCAAAATCCATTGGGTGATGGCAACCAGGTTCCAGGCGGCCGTCCCTGTAAGCCAGGAATTCTTGGCTTCGCCCGGAGTGTAAGCGTCTGTTCCGGCAATAGTTTGAGCATAGACGTAAGGTTCGCAGCGATGAACTTCACTGATCACTTCGCGGGCAGACGGGTTGATGCGCAGGTAGTAATCAAGCGCCCGGTCTCCGTGACCTTCTTTAGCTTCGGCGATCATGATCCAGGGGTTGGTATGACAAAAGACGCTGGCGTTCTCTTTGTAGCCGGGAGGATAGGAAGAGATTTCTCCCAGGTTCAGATAATAGTGATGGTAAGCCGGCTTTTCAAGGACAATGCCATGCGGAGTCGCCAATCTTTCAAAAACCGAATCCAGCGCCCGCTTGGCTTTGCCGTCGTCATGACCGATACCTGCCATGACACATATTCCCTGAGGCTCGATGAAGATCTTGCCCTCGGCACAGGTATCTGAGCCAACCGGGTCACCGAAGTCATCATAAGCGCGGCGGAACCAGGCACCATCCCAGCCATGTTCAAGTACGGTCTTGTTCATCACGGCTGCATCGCGTCGGTAGGCATCGGCTTTACTCTTATTTTCACGAATTTCAGCCAACCCGGCCATTTCTGCAGCGGCTAAAACAAACAGCCCGCCAATGAAAACTGATTCGGCCGTGACCCCATCCTTGTTGGTCGTGGTCTGAAAGGATTGGCCGGGAGTATCCGAGAAGCAATTCAAGTTCAGGCAATCATTCCAGTCCGCGCGACCGATGAGAGGCAGTTGGTGCGGGCCAAGCCGCTTGAGAGTGTAATTAATGCTGCGCTGCAAATGTTCATATAAAGGTGTTTCACTGCCAACGATATTCTCAAAGGGAACTTTTTCGTCGAGAACCTTCCAGTCACCGGTCTCTTTAATGTAGGCTGAAACACAGATAACCAGCCATAACGGGTCATCGTTGAAGCCGCTGCCGACATCATTGTTGCCACGTTTGGTCAGCGTCTGATATTGGTGAAAGGCACCGCCGTTGGCCATTTGTGTAGCAGCCAGGTCGAGAATACGTTCGCGAGCGCGTTCGGGCACCATATGCACGAAGCCTAGCAGGTCCTGTGCCGAATCTCGGAAACCCATCCCTCTGCCTATACCGCTCTCGAAATATGAAGCGGAGCGCGACATGTTAAATGTAATCATGCACTGGTAAGCATTCCAGATATTAACCATGCGATTGGTATGTTCACTGGGAGTGTTGACGTTCATGCGGTCAAGTAAAGAATCCCAATATTCTCGCAGATCGTTGAAGGCCTTATCGACTGCACCTGTCGTTAAATATTGACTGATGACAGGTTTGACAGTCACTTTATTAATAGTCTGGCTATCGGGCGGATCAAATTTGGCATCGACCGGGTTTTCATGGTAGCCCAGTACAAAGAGGATCCGTTTTGATTCCCCGGCTGCCAGGGTAACTTTCACATGATGTGAGCCGATCGGTTGCCAACCGTGTGCAACCGAATTTGCTGAGACTCCGCTCTTCACAACCTGTGGAGAGTGGAATCCGCCGTAAGTGCCTAAAAAGTCTTCACGCTGAGTATCAAAACCGGCTAACTTCTCTGAGCAGGAAAAGAATGCAAAGTGATTGCGGCGTTCACGATATTCTGTTTTGTGATAGATAGTACTGCCTTCAATTTCGACTTCACCGGTAGAATAATTACGCTGAAAGTTACTGGAATCATCCAACGCGTCCCACAAACAAAACTCGACCAGAGAAAACAGGTCTAGATGTTTGGGAGACTGACTGGTATTGGTGAGGGTCAAATCCCATACCTCGAGTGGCTGGTCAAGCGGGACAAAATAACGAATTTCAGCTTTGACATCATTTTTTGTGGAACTGATGATGGTATAGCCCATACCGTGACGGCAAGAATAGTCTTCCAGGCTGGCCTGTACTGGCTGCCAGGTGGGAGACCAGAAATCACCGTTTTCATCGCGGATGTATAAATAACGGCCGCCGTTATCGAGCGGAACATTGTTATAACGATAACGGGTAAGCCGACGTAATTTGGCATCTTTATAAAAACTGTAACCGCCAGCGGTGTTCGATATAATACCAAAATATTCGCTACACCCCAGATAGTTGATCCAGGGCAAAGGGGTATCAGGACGCGTGATGACATACTCACGGCGTTTATCATCAAAATGACCAAACTGCATAAAAACCTCGAAAATTTAGATTATCGCACCGGCTTGAATTACTCAGTTACATTTGCACAAATAAACAATAATCAGGGGACCTTAGAGATCTAAAATCCCCTGAATAATTTACTCTTTTACCGCACCCAGAGAGATACCATTCACAATATACTTTGAGAAAATAAAGTAAACGATGATGATGGGAACAACAGTCGCGGCCAGGCCAAGATAAATGGCTCCATATTCATGCCGGTAAACATCACCGCGCAATGTCTGCACCAGCATCGGCAAAGTATATTTGTCTCTGGAGGTGATCAATATGAAAGCATTGAAGAAGTTGTTCCAGGCACCGACGAAGGAAAAAATACCCAAAGTAAACGCACCCGGCGCAGCGATAGGCAACATGATGCGGTGGAAAATGCCGAGTTCACTACAGCCGTCGATACGGCCCGCATCCACCAGATCATAAATCACAATAGATTCAAGATACTGCTTCGAGAAGAAGACTGCCCCTGCCGAAGCGATGCTCGGCAAGATGAGGGATAGATAGTTATCGGCGAGACCTATTTTGGACATGTATTGGTAAAAACCAATAATGGAAAGCTGCATTGGAATCATGACCAATACCAGAATTGAATTGTAGAGGATTTTCTTCCCTTTAAAGTTGTAAACGACAATTCCATACGCAGTCAGCATCGAAAAATACACAGTCAACACTGTAACTGAAGCCGCAATTGTAAAGCTGTTTAAAAAGCCCAGCGGCAGGTTTAACCCTTTACTCAATAGAATCTGGTAATTTGAAACGATGTAATGGCTCGGGATAAAACTGATGCCCTGCTGGATTTGTGTCGTTGAACGGGTCGCATTGACGAGCAGTAGCCACACAGGAACAAGGGTGATGACCAATAAAATCACCAAAAAAAGATAGATAAAGAAACGTTGAAAAGTGTTATTGAGTCTATAATTTTTAATCATCTCATCATCTCCTTATGACTCTTCAACAACATTCTTATTTGATTTTTCACGCAGAGCATAAAAGATCAAAAGCGCAACAAAGGAAGTCATAATAAATACGACAACACCAATCGCGGAAGCAGAACCGATCAGACCCTGGCTGCTGCGGAATTTAATATACATTAAGATGTTATTAGTTAAGATCGAATTGGATGGACTACCGCGGCCGTCGGTCAACAACATGGGAACGTCGAACATCTGCATACCACCCACTAATGAAGTGACCAGTACATAGATCATGACAGGTTTGATCAAGGGTAAAGTAATGAATCTGAACATCTGCCAACCATTTGCTCCGTCTGCGAGCGCGGCTTCATAGATGGAAACAGAGATCGAAGTCATGGCAGCCATCAAAACAATGGTTGTCTGGCCAAACCACATCCACCATTGAATAAAGACCACCAGAAACCGCATGGTGGGTGCACTTTCGATAAAATTAACTGCTGCAGGGATTATCCCTTCTCGAACTAAAAACTGATTGACAGGACCATAATAAGAAAACAGGCTGAAAAATAATGCCGCAATCGCCGCGGGCATCATTAAATTTGGCAAATAGAATAACATTCGGAAGAAACCACCACCTTTAATTTTCAGACGTGTGTCTGTAAACCAAACCGCTAACAGTAAAGCGATACCAATCTGTGGAATAAAGTTCATTATCCACAGAGACCAGGTGTTCTTCAAAGCTGTCAGAAATGTATGATCAGCAAAAAGGCGTGTAAAGTTGAGCAAGCCAACAAAATCCGCGTTGGGTTTCATCATGCTCGTATTCGTAAAGCTTAATGCAATCGTGTTATAGACTGGATATAAACCGAATAACAGGAATCCAATGATGAATGGGGCGACAAATAAATATCCGTAAGTATTTTTTTTGACTTTTGAAAACATCGCATACTCCCTTCAAGATGAGTCAGTGTAATAAATATACACTGACTCATCTCATTGCAAGGATTACCGAACTATTTTACGGTCAGGTCCGGGTATTCGGTTCGAACTGCATCTTTGAAGGCGCTCCACATCTGATCTTCTGTGGTGGTACCAGCAAGATAAGCATTCAAAGGATCATTAAGAGCACGTTGAATCGAGTCATCAGAGCCCTGCATCAACTTGGCAGACACATTGGGGGCTGCGGCAGCAAAAGCACCGTAGGAGTTCTCGCCACCCAGGAAATCGCTGAGGGTTGATTTATCGAAGCCCTTGGTGATTTTCTCGACAACAACCTGGCTAGAAACGAAGTCGCCACCAGCCTGTGCCTGTGAATCAGGTACGGTTGGATCAATGGCTTTGAGGTATTCATTGGTATAGACGCCAGTGGCCCAATTGGTCAGGTTAGTCTGATCCAAAGTAGCGAAGCGAACGAATTCTTCAGCTAGTTTTTGTTGTTTGGTGGCTTTCATTACACCCATCCAGGTGCCGCCCCATTGATAGGGGAGGGGTCCAGTGATCATCGCCCAGTCACCAACGGTGGTGGAGGATTTATCAGCGGTCGTGGCATTGGGGGACAAAGTATAGGGAAGACCCCAAGTGGGCAGTAAGTAGCAGAAGACCTGTTCCTTAGTGCCAGAGGCATCTTTCAAGGAATCATTCATACCAGCGAACCAGCCCTCACCCCATTGGGTGGCCTGAGCTTCGAAACCATTGTCGCGGAATGTCTTGGCAGTCTGAACCATTTTCTCGACCATTGGATCAATGGTGAGAGTGTTGGCGACTACCCATGGTTGTGCGCGGTTGGCATAGTAGAGGTTCATGAAATCACCACTGGAAGCAACCATGAAGGTCTTGCCACTGGATTTATCGTGAACAACTTTGGCTGCGGCAGTGAATTTGTCCATATCAGAGAGAAGGGCCTGGATCTTTGTGGGATCGTCAGTGCCAAAATATGACTTGGCTAAACTGCGGCGATAGAACAAAGCGCCTGGGGTTGATTGATAGGAGTATGCTTTGGTGACACCTTTGTAAGTACCAACATCGATGACTTCCTGATAGGTTTTGTCAGCGGCAGCATCGGGTGCTAAGTCTTTGAGGTCAGCCAAGAAATCGCTCTCGACATAGCTTTTCACGAAAGAGGCTTCCAAAGCGACAACATCCGGTTCGTTGCCAGTTCCGAGGGTAGCCATCAGTTTGGTCTGATATTCACCATTGGTCATTGGGATCATGGTGTAGTTGACCTGTACATCAGGATGAACCTTCTCGAACGCAACGGCCATGGTCTTGATTTCATTGGTGAATGACCATACATTGAGGACGGTTACTCCAGCTTTAGCAGGAGCAAAGGTCGGCAACGGTGTTTCGGTGGGGACCTCGGTTGCAGCAGGGACTGCGGTGGTAGCAGCAGCAGCGGGAGCGGCTGTGGTTGCAGCAGCAGCAGCTTCAGTAGCAGCGGGTGCTGTCGTTGCGGCAGTTTGAGCACATGCAGATAACAGCATGGCAAAAACAACCAAAACAGACACAACAATCATTGATTTACGCATCTTTCTCTTCTCCTTTTTTTGATATTTCGGTCCAGCAAGATTGCCGGTTACCTACAATTTGGTGTGCCCTCAGAATCGATCTGGAGCAACGTCTTTCCGCTAATTTCATGCGGAACCTCAGGAAGAGCGAACAATCAGTTCAGTGCCTAACAACAGGTGGTGTGTTTGCTTTTCAGGATGCCGGATGATTTCAATTAAAGTATCTACGGCCAATGACCCCAATCGATCGGTGGGTTGTCGAATGGATGTCATGGGTGGAATAACCTGCGACGCGATCGGCAAATCATCAAACCCGACCACGGAAATATCTGTGGGAATATTTAACCCTTTCTCACGAATGGCGCGGATGGCGCCAAGTGCCATCATATCGCTGGCAGCAAAAACGCCGTCAGGGTGCAAGGGCAGCAATTTGCGCATGGCTGTATAACCGCTGTTCTCCGTGAAATCTCCCTCGATAATCAATTCCGGGACAACCTCTTTTTTATGCAATTGATGCGCCTTCTGATACCCTTGCAGGCGATCATATCCCGGGATAGCGTTTAGCGGACCTGTGATGGTGGCGACACGATTTCTTTTCAAGCCAAAGAGGTACGCGGTTGCATCCACGCCCCCTTGAATGTTATCTACATCGATAAAATTGACGTCCAGAGTGGGATGCCGCCCCACCAGAACAAAAGGCATTTTGCTTTCATAAAGCGACTGGACGATGGGATCATCCATCACCATTGATGAAACGATCACACCGTCCAGTAAGCCATTGTGCAAAATTTGATTGATCGTATGGCGTTCAAATTCAGGTTCTGCAAGCCACAGCATTACGGTATATTGTTGAGCATTACAGGCAGAGGTAACTCCGCGTATCAATTGAGGAAAGTACGGATCAGTGAACAAGGTGGATATGCCTGAAGGAATTACCAACCCAAGGATATTGGTTCTGCTGGATGCCAACCCTCTCGCGGCCAGGTTAGGTTGGAAATTTACCTCTTGAATTACCTTCATTACCCGATCACGGGTTCCTGCTTTTACCTTATCATCACCGTTAATCACACGAGAAACGGTGGATCGGGAAACTCCGCTTTTTTGAGCAATGTCTTCAAGAGTCAGTGGCATAATATTCCTGGGAGCGCTCTCAAAACTTTGGATAAAAAAACCGTTTAAAACGGTCATATTTCTTTGTAATATGCTTGATTCGGCTGTATTTAATGGGATTTCGTGCTCTTTTTGGGAGCGCTCCCATAACTTATCAATATTGTACAACCAATTTTCACACATGTCAACTTCCAATTTATCAGACCCCATTTCGGCACTGTTCTTTTCGCGTTGCATACTTAGATCGCCCGACATGATTCACGCACTACCAATTCGGTGGGAATCTTTAGGATATCGCTCTCAAGCGTTTCTTTATTAATCAACTTTATACACATTTCTGTCGCCAGATACCCCATTTTGACCAGAAACTGGTCAACGGTGGTCAATTTCCTGAATTTCGCTTCGGGAATATTATCGAAACCGATCACAGATAAGTCTTCCGGAATCTTCAGGCCTAAATTTTCTGCAGCGGTATACACACCCATTGCGGTCTGATCATTACAGGCGAAAATGGCTGTAGGGGGATCGGGTAAGTTCAACAATTTTGTAGTAGCTTCAACACCGGTCTTTTCAGTAAAATCTCCTGGCGCGATCAAAGTCTCATCCACTGCAATGCCGGCTTTGGCAAGAGCATCATGGTAACCGCTAAGACGACGTTTTGCACTTTCCAGTTCAGGTCTACCTGCAATAAATCCGATGCGCCGGTGACCTAAACGGATGAGATAAGTCATGGCATCCAATGCGCCTTGGTAATTGTTGGCATGAATAGATGGAAAGTTCGGGTGGATTTGGTGCGGATCGATGGAGACGATCGGTGAATTCGATTCAAAGCTGGCCGCCGCCGGCGCCACAATGATGACACCATCAGTGATCGAGTTGTTCAACAAAGCGATGAAGTGCTGTTCGTGTGAGGCTGTTACACTTTTTTGCACATTTCCGGTGGTGTAAACAAGCAAATCAAATTCTGACTGGGCAATCGCCTGGTTAACCCCCTTCATTATTTCGACCGCAAATGGATATTCGATGTCCGGCATGATCAATCCGATCAGAAAATTCTTGCGGCTGCGCATACTGCGGGCTGCCAAACTGGAGGTATAACCCAGACTTTCAATGGCAGATTCAATGCGTTCCTGAGTCTCTTCAGCGACATCGACCCTGGCATTCAAGACACGGGATACCGTAGAAACAGAGACTCCCGCCTGTCTCGCCACATCATGAATTGTCGCCGTATGTTTTTTTGTTGTCATTTGTTTCCAATTGTATCTGTGTTACGATAATGATACCGGTAACGTTACCGACTTCGATATTATCGCATAAAAAAATTTCGAAGTCAATAGGCATTTTGATGCTTCCTCGACCTTGACAGGTTATACTGCGGGAATAATAATGTTTGGGAAATGCACATCGTTTTTCTTTTGATCCAACGTGTACCTGGTCCTGATTATTTTTTCTCTCTGCGAAAAGGATGTAAATGCAAAATTCTGTAAATGTAGCGCTGGTTTATTGTGAGCAATATCAGCTTGACGAAGTCCGCCTGGCAGTCAAAAAAGGGTTGGATCTTCTGGGCGGTGTGGAGCAATTTGCCAAACCTCAAGAAAACATACTGGTGAAGGTAAATATGCTGGTAGGAGATAGCCCCGATAAGTGCATCGGTCCGCATCCGATGGTTTTTCAGGCGGTTCTTGAACAGCTTCTCTCCGCCGGGTCACATGTCTCCTTTGGTGATTCACCGGGTTTTGGCAGCCCTCGCGGCGCTGCCCGCCAGGCCGGTCTGCTGCCAGTGGCCGATGAATTGGCTGTACCCCTGGCTGATTTTGAAACCCCGGTCACTCGCACTTACACCGAAACCCATCTCATCAAACAATTCACCCTGACCAAAGCCGTGACCGACTGTGACGGGCTGATCAGCCTGTGCAAGTTGAAGAGCCATGCCCTCACCCGAATCACCGGGGCAGTCAAAAATCAGTTTGGTTGCGTCCCCGGTATTCTCAAAGCTGAATTTCACTCACGCTTGCCCAACAGCAAACAATTCTCGCAAATGCTGGTGGATATCAACCTGGTGGTCAAACCGCGCCTGTACATCATGGACGGCATTGTGGCGATGGAGGGCAACGGCCCGCGCAACGGCACCCCCCGTCCCATGCATGTGATCCTCCTCTCCACCGACCCGGTCGCACTCGATGCCGCCGTATGCCGCATCATTGGCCTGGACGAAGCGCTGGTCGAAACCATTACTTATGGGAATGCTTTCGGTCTGGGATCGAGCCAGAACATATCCTTTTTAGGCGAACCGCTTTCTCGCTTTGCCGCCCCTGACTTCCAGGTGAATCGCTCCAAAGCCAGCACTGCCATCGAAAAGAACTCGCTTTCGAACTCCTTCATGCGCAACAACCTCACTCCCCGACCAGTGATCAATGCTAAAAAATGCACCCGCTGCGGACGCTGTGTGCAGGTCTGCCCGGCGCAACCAAAAGCGCTCTCCTGGGCCAACGGAGAGGAAAACGCTCCTGTGTATGATTACAGCCATTGCATTCGCTGCTATTGCTGCCAGGAACTTTGCCCTCACCAGGCCATCACCGTGAAGGTGCCCTTGCTGGGAAAACTGATCCGGCGTTAAACTTTTTAAGTAGACTGCCACGTTCTGGCATGGCGCGCGTATATTGAAAGGTTGTGATTTTCACGAAATACGGAGAATTGATTTGAAAAGAATTTTAGTTACTTACGCCACTATGTCGGGTACCACAGCGGAGGTTGCCCGCAAGATCGCTGAAGAGCTGACCTTAAAAGGGTACCAAACCATGCTCTTGCCGCTGACTGAGGTTACTTCGCTGGAAGGGTTTGATACTATTGTTCTGGGTGCGCCCATGATCGTGGGCTGGCACCGCGATGCCGTGAAGTTTCTCAAGACCCACCAGGTCGTGCTGGCAGGCAAACCTCTGGCACTCTTTGCCACGGCCATGACCTTGACCCAGACCGGCGAGAAAAATGTGGACGGTGTGCCGGTATTTGTGGATGAAAAACTGGCCCTTCCCCCGCAAACTGCCGGAAAACTAACCTTTAAAGAGCGCTACAGCGCCATCCCCACCTACGTCCGCCCCATGCTCANNTCATCCGGGTGAAACCGGGCGAAAAACGCAACTGGCAAGCCATCAAGACCTGGGCAGATTCGCTGGTTTGACTTTAAAAAATAAGCCGGGGATCTTTAAGAACCTCGGCTTATGCTCTTTTCTTATTGAAACCCGGTTTTTGCATTAAGAACAGGTTCTACTTGGCGTCAAAATACATCGGATTCGAAAGCAGTACCGGCAGCAGCGGCAGACCAGGCATAAAGGCTCGTAGTAGTTCAACCCGGGCAAAACCGGGAGCGGAAAGTGAGTAGGAAAGTTCAAAATGTCCATCGGCTGGAGCTTGCAGTATCACTGTGGCAGTCTCATTTGTCACCAGTCGCACCACGTCCCCCTTCAGCAATCCATCCAGTGAAATAAATAATTCCTTCCTCTCCGACCAGGCAAGACTGTCACCCAAAAATGCCTCTCCAGCACTCATCTGCAGTAGCGGCCCGTTTGGCTCAAAAGTGATAAAGGCGTGCCCCTGGCGTAGTGCCGTCAGAATATCCACCGGCGATTGTGATTTTGCGTATACACAGGTGGTCGGTCCGCCCAAAAACAAGAGAGGGGTATCGCGGTGAAAATCACTGCCGCCGCAGACAGGAACTTTTTTACCCACCATCAGCATGCTGTGCCATAGACCCACCGCTTTCAGGTTGGCTTCACGCATTGGACCATTCCATACTTCAATCAAATCATACGGCAGTGTATCAAGATCGAACGTAAAAGGGTAATCTTCGTCGTAAGGATGGTTAATGACAATGGTAGCTCCGCTCCGTCGTGCGCTTTCAAAATGAGCCAGTATTTCTGCCGGTGTATTGGCAATAAATGAACCCTCATACGGCTGTTCGCTGCCTAAAAAATTAGCGTGCCCTTTGTAAAGTGTCCACTCCAGACCAGGGAAGATTGTGACGCCGTCAATTTTGGGCAGGGAATCAGTGGAGATACTCTGATTGTGGTCAGTAATGGTCAAGAAATCCAGCCCGTGGCGCAAGGCGCGCAATCCCAACTCTTCAGCAGTTTGCACCCCATCCGAAGCAAGGGTGTGCATGTGTAAATCTCCCTTAAACAAGCGCAGCCGCTTGGGAGTCATTTTCAATTCGTAAGTGACCTTTACCCCTTCGGGCGCTATCTTGTATGCACCCACCAGAATTTGCCACTCCCCGGCAGTTAACTCATGCGGTTTGTAACCGGGGGTTGCAGCAGTGGCACTGATAAAAATTTCTGGCCTAACTGACCCCGAAGCACCCACCTGTGTACCATCCGGGGCAATCAGTCCCAGATCAACCCAATTGTTCTTTTCTTTGCTCACAAACTTACCAGCAGAAACTGCCTCGTTATTTTCACGCTGGTGTTCATAACTGTAACTCAGCGTCAGATTCTCAATATCCGGCGGCATCCTGAATGGTACTGTGAAATAGGTACCTTCTCGGGCTTTTTCGATAAAGAGTGGGATCACCAGGTTCGTTGCTGTTGTTGAAGTCATTTAAGAACCGCCTTCAAGAAGCGGCGGATCTGGCCATCCCAGAAGTACCAATCGTGGATGCCGTCCTCTTCGTAATAATCCACTGCCACGCCCAGTGTCTGACAGGCAGCCGCGAAATATTTGCTGGCAGGGTACAGATCATCCTGGCGACCGCAGGAGATGAACAACCGCGGCAAGGCAGCCGGATGCGCCGCAGCCTTTTTGAGCCAGGTGGTCGGGTCATTTGCACTGCCAGGTAATTTTTCGAGATCGCCAAAGAGGGCAGTAAATTCAGCATGGCGTGGATCATTGACATCGCTTCG
The DNA here is from genome assembly GCA_003158355.1 of Anaerolineaceae bacterium. Classification (GTDB taxonomy): domain Bacteria; phylum Chloroflexota; class Anaerolineae; order Anaerolineales; family Anaerolineaceae; genus UBA6107. The sequence goes on along the minus strand of PMIV01000227.1, from coordinate 1,237 downwards.
CATTTTGCTTACATCGAAGGCGAGCACGCCCGAAAAGCTGGCGACCGCGCTGTACAGCTCCGGGTGCAGCAGCCCGGCTTTGACGGCGCCGTACCCACCCATAGAAAGACCGGCCAGCAGCGTATTCTCGCGGCGCGGCCTCAAGTCAAACACGTCAGAGAGATACTGTGGAAGTTCTTCAACAAGGTAAGAAAAATAGCGCTGCCCGTTGGGTTGGTCAGTGTAAAAACTACGCCCCACTGAGGGCATTACCACCACCAGACCATAGGTAGCTGCCAGCGTTTCGATGGCGGTGAAGCGCTGCCAGGCGCTGCCGTCGTCGCTTAACCCATGCAGCAGATAAAGCACTTTGCGGTCGCGTACGGGAATGCCGTTTATTTTGCCGGGATCAGGCAGAATAATATTAAGAGCCTGGCAGACCTGGGTGGTCTGAGGGGTGAGATCCATACGAATTAAAGCCATTATTGTTCCTCCAAGTGATTAAACTCCGCTCGCCGGTGAAGGCTTGAACAATTATAGCCAATTCCGTCCACTTTAAAAAATCGGGTTCACTTAAAAAACCGGGTTTCTCCTTGAGAAACCCGGTTTTTGCATTTTTTTGAATTAATCCCAACCCGCCCGTTTGGCGGTCTTTTTCTTCTTGACCGATTTGCTCACCAGGGCATACGCCCCGCCCAAAACCGCCGGGATTGCAATCGAGCCGCAAACCAGGGGCGTTGTTTGTACGGTATTTTGAACCTCGACATCCACTTTATAACTGGCATCTGTGCCGCTGATCTGGCGATCCACCGGTGAATATTTGATGTAATAAATACCATCAGCCGGAACTGTCCAATCGAGGGAAGCCTGAGTATTGCCGTCAGCAGGAGTATTTATACCTAACTGCGTAACCCCATCCGTGTCGTAAAGTTGTTCAATGGCAGCGGCGTTATTCCCTACCGCGGTGGTGGTGAGACGCAGTTCCTCATCTTTTGTGGCCTGGAAAGCCACCCAGTCCACATCTGCGGCCGGGCACCAGTTGTGGGTCTGCGGAGTGCCGACCAGCAAAGAAGCAGCGCTGCCCTGTTCGTCATCTCCGGGAGCGGTGCCTTCATACTGATCGTCCTGGCAGGCAGACGCGATTGCTGTGCTGACTGCAGTTAAACCAGAGAAATCTGCGGCTTTCCCATTGGCTTCCACGCCGCGGATTCGAAAACCGTAACTGTGACCCATCTCACCGGTGAAAGTGACCTTGCGG
>PMIV01000288.1 GCA_003158355.1 Anaerolineaceae bacterium | reverse complement strand
GCGGCAAGCGCCGCGCGTGTAAATTCTTGCGACGTTATCCCGATATACCTGGCACCAATTAGCAGAGCCTTCCAACGCAGTAATCAATTTAGGCTGCTCATTCTCAGAGATCATTATCAGATTCGCACCTGTACTTTTCAACCTAGATTCCCAATCAGGTGAAGCATATGTGATCGCTTCATAGTCCACCCACATTGAGCTTGGATAAATATACATCCGCGTGTCAATCCATACCAGCCGCTCCGGCAATGCAAATTCCAGATAGCTGGCAAAACCCATCTCTGTAAAAAGTGGACCGGATAGCTGTGGATTCTTGCGCAGCCAAATGGTAGCTGTTTCTGGAGTATTCATGGTTATGGGGGGCGCCTCTTTCCACCACTGTTCACGCAAACCGGGTAAAAACGCCAATGACGATATAAGTAAAACGAATGGAATCGCAATATTTAATCTAGGATGGGAGATTTCAGGTTCCCGCAACCAGCGTTTTTCCCAATCTGCTAGTAATTCCGCGGTCAACACAGCCAGGATTAGAATAAACCAGACGCCATAGCGTAATCCCCACAAAGCCATAAACCCAAACCCCACATACCAACTCCATTCCATCCATGATAGTTTTCTCGGAGATAACGCAGCAAGTACCGGAAAAATCAACAACCAGAAGAAGAACAAATTCATCTGCCAGCCCTGGTTTACAGGCGGCATCCATTCCTGAGAGAATAATTGATTTGATGGGGTAGTCAATGAGTTAAATACATATTGCCAGGAATACCATCCACGTGGATTGATACAAATTGCTATTAAAACTCCTGCCATAACAATCATTAAACATTTTCGATCCCCTTTTCCGAAAACAATGGCAGCCAGAACGAGAGCAATTAGCATCACAAAGGACGCATGCAGGTTGCCCCAAAAGAACGCAATTAGCGGCAACCACCAAACTCCTTTCTTTTCGCCCTCCTGCCAACGGTACAAGATCCATAATGCTGCAGCAAATAGCGGATAAACCAGTAATTGCGGACGCATTTCCCAATTATTACTGGAGGCCAGAATAGCCACCAGCAAGACCAGGCTGCTGCCGAGCCTACCGGCCCCGGCGCGGCGGGCAGTGAACCAGACCAGCGTATAAGTGATGAAAACGATAATCCCGCGCATTAGCACGGTGAGTGTCAGCCCGCCAGCCTTATATAGCAACCAGAACAGTACCGAAGCTCCCCAGGAATGGTAATAAATCGCCTGCCCGGGAATGGAATAAGTAAATAAATCAGTGGTCGGGATGCTCCCGTTCGTCAGAGTTTGCTGACCTACCCGCAGATACCACCAGTAATCTTCAGGAGCCACGGGCAATAAAAAGGCGATGCACAAAGCGATGAGCAGCACCAACCCCAGCCACAGAAAACTGCCATCATGAATGTATTTTTTGAAGGCCATGGATTAATCATATCTCAATATTTATTTTCGTTGAAGAAATTTTGTTACTTATCCCTCTCACGTTGACGGATCAACCCATAAAACCAGGCGGGACGCTTATTCTTTTACAAATTCGCGCAACTGCACATCGATGGTCATAATGTGATTGGTAATCCAATCGGTCAGGACGGCATAAGTCTGGCGAGCCATCTCCAGGTCCATGTTAGAGACTTGCCAACGCGTGTAAAATTCGCCGAAATTGGCCAAAAAACTGGCATGAGCCTGTTTATTTGTAGCGGCAATCGGGCAATGCACCTGGTCCATCAGAGCTTCTTCCTGCTCGAAATGCCAGGCAGCGTAAAATTGTAAAAAATCAAGCAATTCGCCGGCCGCCAGGCGAATCTCAGCGGTATTATTGCCCGCGAAAACATGAGACAACTCATTGAATTTCTCGATGAGGGTTTGGTGCTGAGAGTCGGTTCGTGCATTCCCCATGCTCATCCTATCCTCCCAGAGGATCATAGTGTTTCCTTTCGGCAATGTAAAACATCCTCATCAAGAAGGATGATCAATAAAAAAATTTTGGAGTTCCATCACTGAACCAGACGAATACATCATCCTCAATCTCGCCAAGCAATGAATTTGGCTCAGATAAATAGAAAAATATCGCAGAAGTGATCTACAAATTTCCTGAGGGTATCTCTGAAAATCACTTTTATTTCCGGTGCTTTGAAAAACGAATTTACTTAAGCGTTGCGACTCTTCGTTTCAAAATGGAGTTATAGTCGGGAATGATGCGTTCGTAGGCGACTTCCATCAAGGGGGAAGAAATCAAGAAATCTGCGGAAGCACGGTCGCAAGCTACAGGAATGTTCCATACAGAAGCCAACCGCAATAAAGCCTTGACATCCGGATCGTGCGGCATTTGTTCCAACGGATCCCAGAAGAAGATCAAGAAGTCAATTTCGTTGTCTACGATCATGGAGCCGATTTGTTGGTCGCCTCCCAGAGGGCCACTCTGCAGTTTCGTGATCTTAAATCCCAATTCTTTTTCCAACACTTTCCCTGTAGTTCCAGTTCCAAAGAGAATATGCTTGGATAAAGTCCCGCGGTTGAATTTTGCCCATTCAAGCAGGTCAAGTTTTTTATTGTCATGAGCGACCAGTGCGATTTTCTTGGTTGTGTTCATGGTGATGATTTGATTAGGCATAAAAATGTTCCTTATCTAAAGAAGGATACCCAAAATTACATATTGGACATATTTTACCAACTATTCGAGATTACTCATTAATAATAATCCTGAAATAAAAAATCTTCCTTAATATGAGTGAATATCTTAAAATCCGTTCCGCATTATTGCAATAATCGGAGATAATTACTTTATGTCTGATCTTCAGGATCGATTACGTGGAATAGCTGTTGGAGCAGCCGTTGGTGATGCTCTGGGGATGCCGCTTGAATTTCATCCCCCCAGACCCGAGTATGCCTGGGTAAACGAGATGATCGAAGGTCCTTTACCAGCGGGTACATTTACTGATGATACCGAGATGGCGCTTTGTCTGACAGAAAGTCTGTTACTTACCTCTCCACTCAATTCAAGAGATCTCTCTGCCCGTTTCACCGCCTGGTACCAAAGCCACCCCTCTGATGTTGGCATCCACACCGCCAAAGTTCTGGCTGCCATTGCCTCTGGAACTGATTTTGCCAAAGCTTCTCACGAAATTCAAGCCGAAGAGCCTGAATCCGCCGGCAACGGTGGTGTGATGCGTGCCTGGCCATTAGCCATTGCCCGCCACGCCCACCCCGGATTATTGGCCGCCGAGACTCGCCTGCAATGCGAGATCACCCACACGCATGAAGACAGCATTAATGGTGCTCTGCTCTTCAACTTTGTCCTTTACCATATTCTGCAAAATCTCTCCGAGGCAAAAGAATTAGTCATCCGTCAGGCCATTTTACAGGCCAGTGAACAGGTCATCCTTGATCCGGATTTCTTGCTGGCAGTCAATTTATCTGCCATGCGTTTGCCCTCGGACTTAAAAAACAGCGGTTGGGTACGCCACTCGATTGAAAGTGCCCTTTGGGCGGTGCAAACCACTCATTCCTTTGAAGAAGCACTGGTTAAAGTGGTTAATCTGGGCAATGATGCCGATACCGCCGGCTGCATTACCGGAGCAATTTCTGGGGCACTTTATGGAATTAATAATATTCCGCAACGCTGGCGCCAAGTGCTGCACGGCGAATACCCGATTCGCAGCGGTAAACTTTGGTTCGAGCAAGATTTCATCCATATGGCCGACCAACTGGCGGAACTGGGTAACAATGGTTGAATTAATCAGATTGAATTTTTGACGCAAAACTCTTCCTGCGCTATACTATCTTTGTCCAATTGATATAACAATCCTTACCAGGAGAAATATCCGCATGACTACTGAAAATTCATTTAAACTCACTTACGCAACCATGTTTAACCCACCCGAAGAACTGCATCAGCGGTTCGACGAAGCTTTGGCAAAATTAAAAGCCAATCTGGGAAAAGAACATGCCATGATCATTAATGGCAAAGAAGTATTTAGCGCGAAAAAAATAGAAAATCGTTTCCCTGCCAATACAGATGTACTTTTAGGCATTTTTCAAAAAGGCACTGCCAGCGACGCAGCCGCTGCACTAGCTGCCGCCCGCAAAGCCTTTCCGGCCTGGAGCCATACTCCCTGGCAGGAAAGGGTTGCTCTCATTCGTAAAGCCGCTGCCATCATGGATGAGCGGATTTATGAGATAGGCGCGGTCATGGCAATGGAAGTGGGTAAGAACCGCATGGAAGCCCTGGGTGACGCGGCCGAAACCGCGGCGCTCTTCCGCTATGCCTGCACCCGCATGGAAGACAACAACGGTTTTGTGGCGGAGTTAGGGAAAGATCCCCTGGTAGGATTTGTCAGCGAAAACACCTCCGTTCTGCGTCCCTACGGCGTCTGGCTGGTCATCAGCCCGTTCAACTTCCCGGCTGCGCTCTCCGGCGGACCCGCCGCCTCNNATCGGCCAGGCCTTGATCGACAGTCCCGAAGTCGACGGCGTCACCTTCACCGGTTCATTTGATGTCGGCATGAAAATTCACCGCGACTTTGGCAGCGGACGCTATGTACGGCCCACCATCCTCGAGCTGGGCGGTAAAAATCCCGTTATTGTTTCACGCCACGCCGATATAGAAACTGCAGCCACCGGAATTGTCCGCTCTGCCTTTGGCCTGCAGGGGCAAAAGTGCTCGGCAGCCTCACGCGTTTACGCCGAAGCGCCGATCTATGATGCGCTCGTCGCCCGTGTGGTGGAAATGACCGAAAAACTAAAGATCGGCGATCCCACAGATCGTTCTGTCACGCTTGGCCCTGTAGTTAATAAAAGTTCGTATAAAGATTACCAGACCTTTGCCGCTGAGTTACATTCTGCTGGCAAAGTGCTCACCGGCGGCAAGATCCTGACCGGCGGCGAATATGACAAGGGTTACTTCTGCGCCCCGACAGTCGCCGAATTGCCGTTCACTCATCCCCTCTGGAAACAGGAGATGTTCGTTCCCATCACGACAGTAGGCAAAGTCCACAGCCTTGATGAAGCCATGAAGCTGGCCAACGATGTCGATTACGGCCTCACTTCAGGTTTCTACGGCAGTGATGAAGAGACCAACTGGTTCTTCGATAAGATCGAAGCCGGCGTAAATTACAGCAACCGTTCCCAGGGTGCCACCACCGGTGCCTGGCCCGGTTTCCAACCCTTTGGCGGCTGGAAAGGTTCCGGTTCCACTGGTAAAAATGCCGGCGGCTTGCACTATCTGCAGCTTTACATGCATGAACAGATCTATACGCGTGTGCGAAAAGCCTGATAACAAAAATCCAGAGACCCGGTTTTCACAAACCGGGTTTCTTCAATAGGAAGCCAAGATGTCCAAACTTTGTACTCTATCAGAAGCAATTGCTCAATATGTTCATGATGGTGACACCGTCTATTGTGCCGGGTTTACCCATCTGATCCCTTTTGCCGCCGGGCATGAGATCATTCGTCAAAAAAGACGCAATCTAATTCTGGCGCGCGCCACCCCAGACCTGATCTATGACCAGATGGTGGCCGCCGGCTGCGCTAAAAAACTAATCTTTTCGTATATCGGAAACCCCGGAGTCGGTTCACTGCGTATCGTGCGCAACGAGCTGGAAGCTGGCCGCCTGGAATGGGAAGAATATTCCCACTTTGGCATGATCTCGCGCCTGCAAGCCGGAGCTGCCGGTCTGCCTTTCATCCCCATGAACCAGACCGCCGCCACTGACCTCGAAAAGAACAATCCCAACATCCGCCGCGTGAAGGATCCCTACACCGGGGTGGAGGTCATCACCGTGCCTCCGCTGCACCCGGATGTGGCCATCATTCATGTGCAGCGCGCGGACAAAAACGGCAACGCCCACATCTGGGGCATCATCGGGGAGCAGAAGGAAGTCGCTTTCGCAGCCAAGCACGTCATCATCACCGCCGAAGAAATTGTGGATGAATCTGTCATCCGCTCCGCCCCCAACCGCACCCTCATCCCGGAGTTGATCGTTTCTGCCGTCTGCCATGTACCACACTGCGCTCATCCTTCTTACACGCAAGGATATTACGACCGTGATAATGCTTTTTATCTTAACTGGGATAAGATCAGTGAAGACCCGGCTAAGGTTCAGGCATGGTTGGACGAATGGGTCTACGGTGTGAAAGATGCCGCTGAATACTGGCAAAAACTTGGCCCCGAGACTCATCAGCGACTGCAGGTTCACCCGCGCCCAGCCGCCGCAGTCGATTATGGAGAATACTGATTTGTCCACGAATTTCACCAATTTCACTAATAAGGATAAAGTCATTTCACAAAACACAGATATCCTTTTCAAAGCAGAATCTTTTCGTGTGATTGGTGCAGCAATGGAAGTCTACAATAATTTGGGTTGCGGATTTTTAGAACCGGTTTATCAAGAAGCTTTAGAAAAAGAATTCGTCTTGCAGGCAATTCCTTTTTCTGCACAATTGCCATTACGTATTCAATATAAAAACACTTATCTTGAGAAAACCTATATCGATGATTTTGTTGTTTATGAAAAAATCATTGTTGAATTAAAAGCAGTGAATAAACTGGATAATGTTCATGTTTCACAGGTGTTGAATTATCTTAAAGCAACGAACTTAAGACTGGGAATTTTAATTAATTTTGGAGCAAAGAGCCTCGAATCAAAACGAATCGTCCATTAGACCAAAGATTTTAAAATTAGTGAGATTCGTGAAATTAGTGGATATGATTTGGTTAACATCATTAGCAGGTAAAAGGTAAAGCTCATGGAAAATCTTTCTTACACAGCTTCTGAACTGATGTGCATCAACGCCGCCAGGCTGCTGCGTGACGGTGACGTTGTTTTTGTGGGCGTCGGCCTGCCCAACCTGGCCTGCAACCTGGCCCGGCGCACGCACGCCCCCAACTTGCAAATGATCTACGAAGCCGGGGTGATCGGCGCCCGGCCGGCGCGATTACCGCTTTCAATTGGCGACCCCACCCTGGTCAGCGGAGCCAGCTCTGTATGCAGCATGTACGACATTTTCACTCTCTACCTGCAGCGCGGCAACGTGGATGTAGGTTTTTTAGGCGGCGCTCAGATCGACCGCTATGCCAATATCAACGCCACCGTGATCGGGGACTATGCCCACCCCAAGGTCCGCTTACCCGGCTCCGGCGGCTCGCAAGAGATGGCAGCCTGGGCCAACCGCTGCTATATTATGACTCCCCACCAGAAGCGGCGCTTCCCCGAAAAAGTGGATTTCTGTACTTCAGCCGGATTTTTATCCGGTCGTGCCGAACGCGAAGCCGCCGGTGTCCGCGGCGGTGGCCCGCTGATGGTTGTCACCAACCTGGGTTGCATGGAACCGGACGAAACCGGGGAATTGATCTTGACTGCGCTTCACCCCGGCTGCACTGTTGAACAGGTAAAAGAGAATACAGGTTGGCCAATCAAAATTGCCACAAATTTAAAGACCACAGAACCAGTCCTCGAATCTGAGTTAAACTTATTACGTAATGAATTAGACCCTGAAGGAATCTATTTGAAAGGATAGTTCCATGGCAAAAAATATCGAGGTCCTGACAACCATACCATTCCCGGAATCTGTGATGCAAAAAATACGCGAGACTACTCCGCGCGTTCATCTCACCCTGCACCCAGCCCAAAAAATGGATGAAATACCAGCTGATCTGTGGAATCGGACCGAAATTTTGTACACGGACCTGTTGATCCCCGACCTCAATCTCACTCCCAATTTACGCTGGATACAATACCATTATGCCGGGGTAGATTTTATTCTGGATTCACCTCTACTGCAGAAAGCTGATCTGCAGATCACCACCATGAGCGGAGCATCTGCCATTCAAGAGGGTGAGTATATTTTAGGCATGCTGCTGGCCCTGGGACACCGCATGCCAGAACTGATCCAAAACCAGATCAAGCACGACTGGCCCATTGATCGTTGGGAAAAATTCTCTCCCCGGGAACTCACTAATGCCACCGTTGGCCTGGTGGGGTACGGCAGCATCGGTCGTGAGGTAGCCCGCCTGCTGCAGCCCTTTGGTGCCCAGGTATTAGCTGCCAAACGGGACGCCATGAACCCGCTGGACAGCGGTTATTCGATTGAGGGACACGGCGATCCGGAAGGCAACTTTTTTCACCGGTTGTACCCGATTCAAGCGGCAAAATCCATGGTCAAATTATGCGATTTTGTGGTCGTCTCCCTGCCATTAACTTCTCAGACTCGAGGATCGTTTGGGGAAGAAGAAATTCGCGCCATGAAACCCGGTTCTTTTTTGATCGTGGTGAGCCGGGGTGGAATTGTGGATGAAACAGCCTTGCTGCAGGCCTTGACCGAAAAAACGATCGCTGGCGCTGTTTTGGATGTCTTTAGCCGCGAACCATTACCTGTGGAAAATCCGTTATGGAAGTTGCCCAACATCATCCTCACCCCGCACGTTTCAGGATTCAGTCCGAATTACAAAGAACGTGCTGGCTTCATGTTTGTTGAAAACTTGAGTCATTATTTTCATGGAGAACCGTTATTAAACAGGGTGGATCCAGGACGAAGCTATTAACCCGAACAGGTGTTTAACTTGATAAGTTGACCTATGTAAAATCGGTTAAAATAGGCAATCGTTAGGAGCTAGGTTACAATATGCTAGAAAAATTTCACACGATCAAGGCCATATTTTTCGACCTTGGCTATACATTAATCTACTTTTCCGGTGATTTTAACCAGACCATCATGGATTCCTATCTGGTGATGGCTGACTCTCTGATAAATGCCGGCTGCCAGATCGACCGCACGGATTTCGCCCGAAAATTCGACGATAAAATAAAGAGCTACTATCACCAACGCGAACAAGATTTTTTGGAGAGACCGGTAGAATCCATCATTAAGCAAATTCTCGCCGAGTCGGATCAGGACCATTTTAGCAATGCAGTATATCTGCAGGCCATGCAAGCCATGTACCTCGTCACTGAAAAATACTGGCTGATTGAAGAAGACACTCACGAGACATTACAGTGGCTGATAGATAGCGGCTATAAGTTAGGGCTGATCTCGAATGCCTCCAATGCATGGGATGTGAATAACCTGGTGGATATGCATAATTTGCGTCCCTATTTTTCGACAATCCTCATTTCTGCCAGTGAAGGAATTCGCAAACCCAATCCACTGCTTTTCCAACATGCGGCTCAAAGCTTAGGGGTCGATTTGAGTGAGACCATAATGGTCGGCGATACACTGGATGCGGATGTACTAGGTGCTCATCTCGCGGGAATAAGAGCTATTTGGATATCGCGGCGTAAAGGCAGCCAGCGAGCCTCTGATTTCAGCAACCCAATCTTACAACCCGATGCGGAGATCAAAACACTTCGAGAACTTCCAGCTTTATTGACAAATTGGAACGGCAAATGACTCCCCAACCGGAGAGTCATTTTTTTGCCTATGTTTAAGGAACCTTACTTGTCATGAGCCTTTTCGACAGCCAGTGAAAGGGCATTGTCTACAACGGTAGAAAGTGCCGCAGCATCGTCCGCTGCAAATTCATCAATGTCTTTGGCATAGAAAGCCAGCCATTTATCCCGCATGATTTTTCCAAATAACAACAAACCCAAACCGGGGACCAACAGCCAGCTTAGGAAAGTAGTTATAAAATTAAAAAATCCCACGAAGAAATAGGTATTAAAAGCACCGTTTACGAGGTGAAAAAGAAAGGTAATCAAAAAGACGCTTCCGCCCAAAATACCAACGGTCAACCAATTGATCGAGCGCTGCGAGAACAGGTTCCAACTGATCGCCAGATCCTTCCCAAAAGGAGCTACACGCACGGCAATGGAAGAACCCTTGCCATTGTAAATTAATTGGTAGCTGCGGACTTCTGATTCCCCGCTTACCAGGTTTGATTCCGCCATGTGCAAACCCGGTATTACGGCAGCATTCATCTCCTTTAAAAATTCTTGCTTTATCTTTTCCGCCAAAGGTGCGGCCTCTTCAATTACATCGCTCCATCCATCTGTGCATATACCCAATTTATTGATGGAGGTAGCTTGGTAATCCCCCTGCGGACCTGATCTGGGTGCAAGAGGAGGCGGTGGAGGAACCGCAGCCCCAACTGGCATGGGAGGCGGTGGCGGAGTTTGTGTTTCTCTAACCGGCTTTGGCGCTGAAGTTGCAGCCCCTACTGAGGGTGGCGGTGGAACAGCGGCTTTTTTACTGCGATCAGCAATAACGGTTTTGTCTGCCGCAGCAGGCTTGGGAGCAGAAAGTGCTTTCCCACATGATTGACAAAATTGGTTTTCACCCGGATTTTCAGTTCCGCAATTCGGACAAATAATTGATCCCATCCTAATCCTCCTAATCGAACTCTAAATAACCTAAACATCACGAATATATTAATTGTATGGCAAAAATATTTTTTTACAATAAATTACTCTTTCATGCCTATGCTACAATTAGTTCAAGAAAGGTATTTTATGGAGAGAATTGTTCCGCGTTTTACTACCGATGAAATTGAGCTTTATCTACGTACCGTTTATTCATTATTACGTTCAACGACAGAAGTCAAAATTCGTACCCTCGAAGAGGTTCATGCCGGCATGAACTCTTCCATGCATATTGATGCCCGTAAATCCTCTCCGGATACCTCTGCATTCATTTATGCAATTTTGCGCTTGCCTGATTGCATCTCTCAGGTAAAATCGATCGTGCTCGGACAAAGTGATTCAGTGTTTGTCAGACACGGGTTTGCGTCATTCGAAGGTTGGCAATCGGTCTCTGCCCGTGCTCGCCGCCGCTTATGCTATTTTGACACGCACGAAACCCTGGCCTGTTATATCGCCAGTCAGTCTGATATAGAGGATGTCATCCCAGTATTGACTGCCTATCAGATTGAATGGAATAAACTTTATTTGCTCATGCAAAATTGCCCTGTCGATTGGATCAACGCTGCCGTTACAGAGGGTGAAACAGCCTTTGCCAGATTGGCTGACCACCTCGAACTCACTGTCGAAGATTTGAACCGTCTTAAAACGATCTGGGGAAAAGATTTCAGCGCTAACCTGCACGCTATTTCTGAGAACCGCTGTGATTTTGGTATCCGCCTGCTCAGTGGTTCTTTGAGTGAGTACTGGCGTGCTACGCGCATTTGGTGGGACAATATCGAGCTTGTTGCACCCGAAGTGCTCGAACGACCGGTTTATTTCATATCCAGCAACACGCACAGCATCATCAACTTGATTTCCGGTTTTGCACTCTCTTACAAAGAAGAGATCATTCATCTGTTGAACCAAAAAGGCGATCATGGTCTCTTGCAGGAATGGAAAGAAATTCAGGAATGCAAGACAGATTCCAACCAGGAAAATTTTTTATATTACGCGCAAAAGAAAGTTCAGGCATTGCCAGGTGGGCATGCACTGATCCAGGCACAGGTAGACCAAGAGAAAGCTCAGGGCATCAAACGAATTCCGGCTTCCCATTCTTTCGATGTTGAAACTCAAGTGATCGATCTGAGTCGATTGGATCTCAATAAAGTAGATCACCGTCTTATCGAAAAGCTTGGGGATATTAAATCGGTCATTCAAAAGTCCAATGCCCTGATCATTAACATCGATTATCCGTTGGGGTTAGGTGCTTATCACGTGCTGACCAAACTCGCCGAACATATTACCGAGATCTTAGGTGTTTACGTCATGGGTAAAGCGGCCACACTCAATGGAGTTCGCGGAGATGTGATGATCCCGAACGTTGTCCAGGATGAACATTCTGAAAATACTTATCTTTTCAAGAACGCATTTACTGCGGCTGATGTGCAGCCCTATCTGACGTACGGCACTGTCCTCGACAACCAGAAAGCGCTTACCGCGCTGGGTACTTTCTTACAGAACGCCCGCCTCACTGACGTTGTCTATCGGGATGGCTATACCGATATCGAGATGGAAGCTGGCCCGTATCTCTCGGCTGTATACGAAATGTTCCGCCCCATGCGCCACCCGGTTAATGAGATCGTCAATTTGTATGGATTACCTTTTGATGTGGGAATTCTACATTACGCTTCGGATACACCCCTGAGCAAAGGCAAGAACCTGGGAGCCGGAGCTTTATCCTATGAAGGCATGGATTCCACTTATGCCACTTCTGTGACTATCCTGCGGCGTATCTTCGCTGAGGAACAAAAACGACTGAAAAGTTAGCCTTCTTGTTCCGGTTCGGGCTCAGACTCAGATTTCCTGCCGCGCCCGGCCAGCCAGGCAAACAGAATTGAAATAAAATATAACACAATCAGGGGGGCCATCATTAAGCTCATATTCACCGGGTCAACAGTCGGTGTAATGACGGCTGCCAGAATAGCGATCAAGACAATTGCCTGCCGCCAGAAACTCAACATGGAGTGCGGGGTCACCAGGTTAAACCGAGCCAACACATAAATAAAGAGCGGCATTTCAAAACAAACCCCGACCCAAAAGATCAGGTTTGTAATAAAGCTGATGTAACTGGAGAGCCTGGGGTTGGTTTGCACACCCAGAAAATTGGTCAAGAATGGAAGTGCCGCAGGCAGCATCACTNNAACTTTTTTTCTGAGGGCTTGAGTCCCGGCAAAATAAACAGTAATATCTCATAAATAATCACCGGAAAAGCCAGAATGACTCCCGCCAGCAAAGACACCCGCATATACACGCCCAGATTTTCGGTAATTTCAATGGACTGTAATTTTGCAATGCCGCCGATGGGAATTGTTAAAAAGCCAACAATCTTTTCGCCAAAAAACAGGCTAGCGGTCACCCCCACTGCTAGAGCAATTAACGCAATCAATAACCGCCGGCGCAATTCCTCGATATGATCGATCAGGGTCATTTCGGTTTTTTTATTGTTCATCTTGAGGAGGCTGCCCGGTTAATTTCTTATCTGCCCCGGGTTTTTCCTCCCGGTCAGGCGCAATTTTATTTTCATCCGTTGGCTCTATTGGGGTGGTTAAAGGTGTTGGCTGCCAGACAGAATCAGAGATACCTTTTTTAGAAAGGTTCTGCAATTCATGGATCTCTTTATCCAGTCCCGATTCCCGTAATACCTGCTTGGGAATATCCATTACTTCTTTAGTCGAAGACCACACCTCAGACTGGCGCAGCTTTTTTAGCCAGGCGGCAGCCTTTTGGGCAGATTTCATCATTTCTTTTGGGCCTAAGACAATCAAAGCGATCAATACAATTAAAAGGAGCTCAAGCGGCCCAATTCCAAATATTTCCATTTTTTCCTGGTGTTTTTAATATCCAAATAAACAAAAGAACTATTCTTTTTTTGAGTCAGCGGACTCGTCTTCTGTTTTTTTGGTTTCATCTTTTTTTTCATCCTGGCCTTCGAGACCTTTTCGGAAGTTGCGAATTCCAGATCCAAGTTCTCCAGCGACCTTTCCAATCCTTCCGGGGCCAAAAAGTAACAGAACTATTACCAGTATTAATATAATCTCGGGTAATCCAAACGATCCCATTATTTCCTCTCTTTCGACTTACCTTATTGCAAAATTATAACCGATTTGCCTTTTCCAATTTTACGCAATGAGCACAAAATTCTCTCTTCATTTTACCTATTGTGTAAATCAATTCTAACCCTATATAATGAAGATATCATTAATACCCACGAATCCATACAAGGACTGTTTTATGTCTGCCAATGAACAAGAAAAAGACCAGGCGGTTCAACAAGCGATCTTAAAAGCCAAAAAGGAATGGGAGGCTACTTTTGATTCCATTTCCGACCTATTAGTGCTTACCGACGAAACCGGTTTAATTCAAAGGATGAATCAGGCCACAATTAAGGACTTAAATTCTACCTATCTTGATTTGATCGGAAAAAATATTGAATCACTCCTTGAAGGGAATAAACCAGGTCCAAAACCCGGTGACACTTCTGGAGTGGAATGTAAATTTAAAGGGCTAGATACTTATTTCCGTGCAACTTGTTCAAATGTAAGCCTGGAAAATGATAAAAATGTTATTGTCTATATTTTTCACGATATCACTCGCCAAAAGAAGGATGAAGAACTGATCATCCGACAAAACCAATATTACGAATCCGTATTAAAGTTCAGCCCTGTGGCAATTGTCACCCTGGACTTAAACGAAAACATTATTTCTTGCAATCCAGCTTTTGAACAGCTCTTTGGTTACAATCCCAATGAAGTATTGGGCAAAAACTTGGACCAAATGATTTCCATGAATGACACTGATGAAGGTAAAAAATTTACTTACCAGGTCAAGGAAGGCAATCCTGTCCATAGTTACACAACCCGAACTCGTAAGGATGGCACTCCGGTCGAGGTAGAGGTTTTTGGTGTTCCGGTCAGCATCGGCAACACCAGAGTGGGTATTATGGCAATTTATCATGATATTAGTGAGTTGATCAATGCTAAACGTGCCGCAGAGGCTGCGGATAAAGCCAAGAGCGAATTCCTGGCAAACATGAGCCACGAGATCCGTACCCCAATGAACGGGGTCATTGGCATGATCGAATTGCTCAAAGATACTCCACTGGATGTGGAACAGCGCGATTACCTCAACACGGCCAATGAGAGCGCGGAATCGTTGATGAGTCTGATCAATGAGATCCTGGATTTTGCCAAAATCGAATCCGGTCAGATGACCGTGGAAAGTATCGATTTTGATTTACGTTCGATGGTGGAGGGTGTTGCACGTACGCTGGCTGCGCGTGCTGAGGCCAAAGGTCTGGAAATGGTATGTATGGTCAACCGCGATATTCCCTCACGTGTTAAAGGCGACCCCACACGGCTGCGCCAGGTATTGGTAAATCTGGTTGGAAATGCTATCAAGTTTACCTCGCGAGGTGAGATCGTTATCCGAGCCATTGTCGATGAAAAAAAAGAAGAAAATACCCGCTTCTTGTTCAGCATCACAGATACAGGTATTGGCATTCCTCAAGAATATCAAAAAACGATCTTTGAACGCTTTGTCCAGGTGGACAATTCATCAACGCGTGAATACGGCGGCACAGGCCTGGGATTAGCCATTTCTACTGAACTCGTAAAGCTCATGGGAGGAGAAATCGGCGTTCAAAGTGAGCCCAGCCAGGGGAGTACTTTCTGGTTCACGATCACGACCCAAAAACCCAGCGAAGAAGGTACGCGTCCGCTGGTGATTCCAATGGATCTGAAGAATTTACCCATTCTTGCCGTTGATGACAACAAAACCAACCGTGCTATCATTGGTAAAATTGTCAGCGGTTTTGGTTGTGAAGTCAGCCAGGCGTCAACCGGCAGTCAGGCTCTGTCCATGCTCAGAGAAAACTCCCTCAAAGGTAAACCCTTTAGATTGGTTTTACTGGATATGCAAATGCCGGATATGGATGGAGAAGAAGTCTTAAAAGAGATAAAGACTGACCCCGATTTACGTAAAACCCCGGTGATCATTCTCACCTCTATGGGTCAGCGCGGTGATGCCGCCCACCTGGAAGCGATGGGATGTTCCGCCTATTTGCTTAAACCCGTGCGTCAAAAAGAGTTATTCAACACAATTCTGGCCGTGATGGGGCAGCAGCAGCCGGAGAACAAACTCCCGACAACCTCTATCATCACCCGCCACATGTTGGCGGAAGCCGACCACAGTCAAAATTCAATCCTTTTAGCCGAAGATAATGCGATCAATCAAAAATTAGCTCTGCGGATATTACAAAAAGTCGGCTATTCAGTGGATGTGGCTGAAACAGGACGACAAGCGGTCGAAGCGGTTCAGAAGAAAAGATATTCATTGGTATTGATGGATGTGCAGATGCCGGAAATGGATGGCTACGATGCCACGATCCAAATTCGCGCTTTACCCGGGGAAATTAGAAAAATACCCATTGTCGCCATGACGGCGCATGCCATGGCAGGCGACCGTGAAAAGTGTCTGCAAGTTGGCATGGACGATTATCTGACAAAACCGCTAAACGTAGATCTGTTGCTCTCGGTAGTCAATAAGTACGTGGCCACCAGCCAGGAAGCATTAAAAAGCGAAATGCAAGCTACAAACGCATCCTCGGAACCAGAATCTATTTATGATCTAAAAACTGCCTTACCCAGGTTTGGGGATAGTGCGGCTACATTTTATGAGTTTCTCGGAGCATTCATCAGTCATTTAAAAAACTCAACTTTCGAACTAGAGAATGCAATCGCTGAATCTGATTCTAAAAAAGTCCAATTCATCGGGCATAGCATTAAAGGCGCAGCATCCAATTTTGAAATTAGTTTAATTAGAGACGCGGCTGAAAAAATTGAAAAAATGGCAAAAGAAGGCGATTTAACAAAAGCAGGCAATTACCTCGAAGAGATTAATGCTGCCATTCCGTTATTGGAACGAGATTATCAGAAAAACATGAAACAATAAGAATAGTAGAGTTCCTTTTTATCCTACAGGGAGCAGTTTCCCTACGACTAAAATTGCAAATGCACTCACGGTCAGGAGGATGGACCATACCCTGGAGACTTTCAGGCCGTCGTATAACAGGTAATAACCGAATAGTCCCGTCCAACTTAAAGCCAATCCCAGCCAACTGAGACCATTTTGCACAAACAGCCATTGCGCAAGAATTGGGCGTAAATTAATGAAAGAAGCAGCTAACCAGCTTAATCCGGATAGGAGTGTCGTCATCACCACCGGTATTCCAGCAGCTCCAACCAAACCGCAGATTTTCATCAGGTTTGGGCCTTTTCTAAATATTCTGCCCAGCGCAAAGAAAAACACACTGAACAATGACCAGACCATCAGACTGTTGATCGCAGCCTGTTTAAGTGCTTCCAGAGGCGCAATGGCTTGCGCGGAGGGGTCTGCCCAGACCAATTTCTGCAAAAAAGTGACCAGAAATAACGCCAGAATTACAATAGCCCCGTCAAGAATGGATACTTCGGGATCAGCAAAATAACCACCCGGATTTCGAAAAATACTTCCCAAACGTTTGAACGAATTGATCATAAACACAACCTGTATCCAGAAAATGGATGAAATTACCCAACGCACGTCATTGTACTGCCAAAAAGAATAATTCCCGGCTCGTTTCGTCTTTAGGGTATAATCGTACCAGATTACGGAGGACTCATGGAAATAACCTGGTACGGACATTCTTGTTTTAAAATGACTGAAAGAGGCTTGGCCACTGTGGTGACCGATCCTTATGATAGCCGTCAGGTGGGTTACGAACCACTCAAATTAAAAGCCGACATCGTTACCATCAGCCATAATACACCAGGTCACAATTTCGTCAGCGCCATTAAGGGCGATACTCACGTGATCGATGGACCCGGAGAATTTGAAATCGGCGGCGTTTTTATCACCGGAATTCAGAGCAACGGCCACATTAAAAAAACGGATAGTGAATTACGCAATACCCTTTATCTGATTGACTTCAATGGTATCAATGTTCTGCACCTGGGTGATCTGAACCGGATTCCCAGCCAGGCAGAAGTTGAAGACTTCGGACCCATTCATATCGCCCTGGTTCCTGTGGGTGACGGTGGTGGATTAAATGCCAACAAAGCAGTTGAAATTATTAGTTTGCTGGAACCTAGCATCGTAATCCCTATGCACTATGCTACTCCAGCCACCGGGAATACCAAACTTCAACTTGATCCATTGACTAAATTTCTCAAAGAGATCGGCATTTCCAACCCGGAAGTTCTTCCCTCTTTGAAGGTCCCCAATGCAGCCGCGCTTCCAGAAGAGACAAAAGTGATCATTCTGGATTACCAGAAGAGCAGTTAATTGAGGAGTTAAAAATGACAGTGAAATTACTGATGACCTGGGATATTAAACCTGAGCACGAACAGGAATACTTCGAGTTTGTGATCCGTGAGTTCATTCCCGGTATTCAACGCCTGGGAGCAGAACTCTCGGATGCCTGGGCAACGGTTTATGGAAGCGGTTCCCAGATCATGGTAGGAGCCTTGTTACCCAATCTCAATCGTTCCCGGCAGCTTCTTTGCTCACCCGAATGGGAATCCCTGTATGATCGTTTAATGGGTTTTGTGCAAAATTATAACCAGAAGATTGTTGAAGCGCGTACCGGTTTTCAGCTCTGACCCCCATGAAAAATCCCTTTAGCCAGGCGATCTTGGCCTGGTATCACCAAAATGCCCGCGTGCTTCCCTGGCGCGGCATCGATGATCCTTATAAAACTTGGGTCTCTGAGATCATGCTTCAGCAGACCCGTGTGGAAACTGTTATTCCCTATTTTCAAAAATGGTTCACCCTCTTCCCCACCCTTTCTGCGCTGGCAAACAGCGATGAAGGGTCTGTATTGAATGCCTGGGAAGGACTGGGTTATTATTCGCGCGCCCGTTCGCTGTTAAAGGCGGCTCGAATTGTGCAAGACTGCTACAACGGTCAATTGCCATCCTCGCGAACTGAGCTCGAAAAGCTGCCCGGCCTGGGGCGTTATACTGCCGCAGCCATTGCCTCGATCGCCTTTGGGCAAGATGAAGTGGTTTTGGACGGCAACGTAAAACGTGTGCTCAGCCGCGTATTCAATCTGGATGCTCCTGTGGATACTCCGGCCGGTGAAAAACTGCTCTGGCAAAAGGCGGAAGAACTGCTGCCCCGCGGTGAAGCGGGTGATTACAACCAGGCCGTAATGGACCTGGGTGCGACCCTATGCTCCCCGCGCGCACCTCTGTGCCCGCAGTGCCCGCTTGCTGGTCTTTGCCAGGCACAACAGCTTGGCCTGCAAGAAAAGCTACCGGTCACGACCGAAAAGAAGCCCATTCCGCATTACATTGTGGCAGCCGCAGTACTTCGTCGCCAGGATACCGTTCTCATTCAGCGGCGGCCTTCCAAAGGGCTGTTGGGCGGCCTGTGGGAATTCCCAGGCGGCAAACTGGAGGCCGGTGAGACCTTCACTCAAGCCCTGGAACGAGAGATCCGCGAAGAACTGGGGGTAGATATCAGCGTGGGTGAAAAGCTCGGCCAGTACAAGCATGCCTATACCCATTTCAAGGTCACCCTGGATGCCTTCCACGCCCGGATCAGCAATGGAGAACCGCAAGCATTGGCAGCCAGCGAACTGGCCTGGGTAACCCCAGCACAACTAAACGATTACCCGATGGGCAAGATCGACCGCATGATCTCGAATTCATTATTAAGAGTTTATTAATATATCTTGCTAATTGTTGATTATTGTACTATAATTAAATAGCATTTTGAATTATGCTAACCCTTGACTAATTCACAAAAGTGTGATAGACTTATTATCACGCGGGTGATAAGTCAAGGTTTTTAATTATTAAGCGAAGTAGACCAAACCATCCCTTTGAACACCAGACGGGTGGATACTCTCCGAAGGCTTCTTGTTTTCGATGAGTATGAAACTATCACATGGCCCTAATATCCTGTCTGTTTGCGAAGGGGATAGCCCGCGAAAAGCCCGCATTTATCAAAACAAAAAAGAAGGAGGAAAAGGATGTAAAGTTATAACTGTAGTTAATGCTATATATGGGGAAATAAAAATGTCAATTATTTTAAGGAGACACTAAATAAAAAATATTCGCAATAAAAAATTATTTAAGGAGGAAAATGGTAAACGTTCCACATAAAACAAACGCAAAATGGGGGAAATTTCAGGAAGATGAATATCAAAGCAAGCTAATTAAGAGAAATTATCCTAGAAAAATAACCATTAATATATATATTTCTGGTCTTCAAGTAATTCTATTCTTTGAAGTTGGAAAGAATATTTTATCTATTTCTAATTTCATTACGCAAATATCTCATCAACAAAATTTGGCGATGATAGTAATTTCTTTTATAGGCCTTCTCTTATTACAAAAATTTAAAATATAAATGCTTAACTTTCTAGGTCCCAGAGTTAAGAAATCTCTGGGACCTAGAATTCTTATGCTTTGAACACGTTGACAAAGATCATGGGGCGGCGGTGCGTCTCTGCATAAAGATAATTGCCCACAGCCTGTTCAATGTCTTTTTGTATACTTCCATTGGCTTTGGCAGCCGTCTCGCTGATGCGGGTGCGCAGTCCATCGAGCAAGTTGGTGGCATCGTTCATCACAATAAATCCGCGGCTGATCACTTCAGGAGCACGGTTGAGTTTGCCGGTATTCTTATCCAAGGCCAGGTTCACGATCATGACCCCTTCTTGCGAAAGTTCCTCGCGCTCGTGCATTACATCCGGGCCCACATTGCCCACGCTTGAGCCATCCACAAACACATAGGAAGTTGGCACGATCTTGCCGAGGCGCATCTTCCCTTCGAAGAATTCCACCGGTTGTCCATTGAGCACAACCGCGATATTCTCCTGGGGAATGCCCACTTCGGCAGCCAGTGCGGCATGGCGCTTCAACTGGCGTAATTCGCCGTGTATCGGGATGAAATGTTTCGGCTGAGTTAAGTGCATCATCAGCTTCATTTCTTCCTGGCTGGCATGCCCGGATACATGTACCGGGGCAATGGTATCGTAGATGACGTTGGCACCGCGTTCGAATAAGCGGTTAATGGTGCGGAAAACATTCTCTTCGTTTCCCGGAATCGGGTGAGCAGAGAGAACCACAGTATCTCCGGCCTTGAGGTCAAAGATACGGTGCGAGCCCATAGATAGTTTGCCTAAAATTGAAGTGGGCTCACCCTGCGAACCGGTGCACATTAAAACGACATCACGATCTTTACGGTTCAGCGCCTCATCCAGGCTGATCAACGTGTTACTGGGGATCTCCAGATAGTTCAGCTTTTGCGCGATCTTGGCATTATCCACCATGCTGGTGCCGGCAAAGGCCATTTTACGGCCGTACCGTTCAGCGGCTTCAGCCACCTGCTGCATACGCGAGATCAGCGAAGCGAAACTGGCGATAATAATACGGCCTTTGGCTTCACGGAAAACTGTATCAAAAGCAGCGTCAATGACCCGCTCTGAGGGTGTCCAGCCGGCACGTTCGGCATTTGTCGAATCTGCCAATAAAGCCATCACCCCGCGGCGTTGAAATTCAGCCAGCTTAGCGTAATCTGTCGGCCAGTTATCCACCGGGGTATGATCAAATTTGTAATCACCGGTGTGGACGATCAGTCCGGCCGGGGTATCAATACCCAGCCCAACTGCATCCGGAATTGAATGGCAAACGTGGAAAAAGTCCACCGAGAACGGCCCAATTTTGCGGTTATCTCCCGCATGGATCGTTTGCAGTTGAGCCCGTTGGGCCATACCGCTGCGAGCCAGCTTCACTTCCAGCAGCCCCTGTGTCAGTGGTGTGGAATAGATGGGTGCCTGAAGTTCTTCAAGCACATGACGAATGGCGCCGGTGTGGTCTTCATGGCCATGAGTAATAACAATACCCTTCACCTTATCGCGGCGCGCTTTTAAATAGCTGATATCCGGGATGATATAGTCAATTCCCAGCATATCATTTTCAGGGAACATAAGTCCGGTGTCAACAACCATCAATTGGTCGTCATATTCGTACACCATCATGTTCGCCCCCACTTCCCCTAGACCCCCCAGGGGAATGATCCTTAATGGACGATTCTTCATTTTTAAATTACCTTCCTTATTTCAAAACCATGTACCCAGCGGGCCATGGTAAAAAAGTTTCAAATTTATAAAAAATAACCCCGGCGAAGACTTTGGCCAGGGTCAATATGAATACAATTGTCGATTCAAAATCCCTAAAACTTTACCACTACTAAGCGTAAATTTCTTCAGCCAAAACAAGTGAGCATCCGCCCATACTTGAAAAGTTTCTTTTATATAAACAAATTATACACTAATATGGTTAATTCTTTATAAGAATATTTTTTAATAGGTGGGTCTGCGTCCGTAGAGCGTTTCTCGAATTTGGATAATCTGTTTGCGTAAATGATCGTCTCGTTCGATCATGTCCGCCACTTTTTCACAGGCATAGATGACCGTTGTATGATCGCGTCCGCCCAGAACCTCGCCTATTTGCGGCAAAGAGACGTTTGCTTCTTCGCGCAGCAGATACATGACCACCTGGCGAGGTAAAGCTACCTCGCGAGTACGTTCGCGGCTGAGTATCTTCTCACGGCTGATTCCAAACGCAGAGGCCACTACATCCACCACCCTCGCCGGCTCCAATTGATTCCGCTGCGGGATCAGATCTGTCAGCGCGACTTCAGCTAATTCGGTCGAAAGTGCTTTTCCACGCAGGTCAGAATAGGCCACCACGCGGGTGAGAGCCCCTTCCAACTCGCGGATATTCGATTGGAACTGATGAGCAATATAACTCAAGATCTCATCAGGTACCTCTCGGCGCATGCGCTCGGCTTTCGAACGTAGAATTGCGGTGCGGGTTTCCAGATCTGGCGGCTGAATATCGGCGATCAGACCCCATTCGAAACGCGAGCGCAGTCTTTCTTCAAGAGTGCTCATGGCTTTGGGAGGGCGATCAGAAGAGATCACAATTTGTTTATCCTGGCCGTGAAGACTGTTGAAGGTGTGGAAGAATTCTTCCTGGGTCGATTCTTTACCGGCAATGAATTGAATATCATCGATTAGCAGAACATCGATAAAACGATAGCGTTCTCTGAACGCTTGCGTGGTATGGGTGCGGATGGAGTTGATCAAATCATTGGCGAATTCTTCCGAGGTCACATACATTACCTGCTGACCTTGCTGGCGCGCCATATTGCCGATGGCATAAAGCAAATGGGTTTTGCCCAACCCAACCCCGCCGTAAAGGAACAGGGGATTGTAGGCGTGGGCAGGATTCTCAGCCACGGCCATACAGGCGGCATGCGCCAGGCGGTTGGAGGAACCCACCACAAAATTATCGAATGTATAACGGCTGTTGAAAGGTGTACCAGTAACCTGTGCCGGAGTAGGGACAGGCGTGGTAAAAGAGAGGGGATGCGTGGCCGGTTCCGTTACTTCTACGGGTTGTTCATCATATTCTTTGTGGTGGACAATAAATTCCACCTTTTGTGGTCCTTCCATCAGACCACCCAGAATGCGGCAAATTGAACTTGTCAAACGTTTTTCCAGCCAATCACGAGCATAGGCGTTTTGAACACCTATAGTGAAGATGCCTTCTTCGTATTTAACTACTTCAGTGCTACGTACCCAAGTCTCAAAGGAGGCTTTTGACATTTCCATCTGAAGTTGTCCAACGGCTGCTTGCCAGGCGTTCTGAGCATTCATAAAAACCTACCTCCTTTGTGGAATTTCCCCCTGGAGGGGAGTAAAGTATACCAACCCATTTTTAAGCATTGTGGGTTAATTTTGTACAGATATTCATTTCTTTTCGTGCGATGCTGCTATCAGGGTCGCTAAAAGATTGACCCGCCCCGTCGATTGATAAAAATATTCTAACAGAAAGAAGAGCCCGCAACAAGACGAATACCCTACGACCGCTTAAAGAAACAAGGATTTTTAAGAATGTTAACCTTAAAGAAACCAGGGAAAGTAACCAGTCAAGGTGGTAAATTCTGATTATTATTTGCCATAGCTGTACAGGTAAAAAAGAAACGCGCCCCCATATATGGCGTTTTACAGAGATAAATAGATCTTAATACTGAATATGGTTAAAAAATTCAAAAGAATCCGGTTGTCGGACATCACTATTTTTCCACTGGGTGACACAAAATATTTCATCAGTCTTCTTTAATATTTCTAACTGTCTTTTTACAGCAGCAATTTAAAAATAAACATCCTGTTCGATTCTAGAACAGGATGTTAGTTTTTAGCGATTTTACCTCGCCAACATCAGTTTCGCCGCCCGGCGCGCAATCTCAACGGCAAAGTTTGTCCCCCGGTCCCAGGGGTAAACTTGTGACATGCTGGCAAAATATAGACCGGGGATGGGAGTTTCGATTGCCGGAATATTCTTCGAATGGTTCAGGAAAGGTACCGGTTGGGCATAATTGGCTTTAAAAACCCAGGCGTGGTTTACCCAATCCGGCTCGAAATCCGGGTTGATCCTTTTAAAGCTGGGCATGAAGCGCTGTAGTAATTCCTCTTCACTCAGGTTAAAGTATTCGTGACCGTTTTCAAGATAGTCGCCGCAGTAAATAATATGTTCATTGTTGTAATGGACTTTGTCCATGAAATTGGTATGTTCCACCAGCGCCAAAAATGGGTATCCCTCTTTTTTGGGTAAGTTGTACCAGTAATAACCTTCGCGCGAGAGTTGATGTTTTAGCGATACCACCATCACCACCGCCCCCAGGTTCTGCAAATTGAGCAGTTCTTTGAGGTAATCTGCCCTTAATCCAGGTGCCATGCCGGCCAACTGCGCCGGTGATACCGTGACCAGTACTTGATCGTAAATTTCAGTTTTCCCGGCGATCGTTAACTGCACCTGGCCGTCCTTGGCTGCGATGGTATCAACTTTGGTGTTGTAGACGATCTTGACACCTTTTTCTTGCAAGATGCGGGCAAAATCATCAGCAAAAGCTTGAAAGCCGCCTTCGTAGGTAGCCAGGCTGGTGGTGCGGGCATGCATGCGCGCCCACATCCAGGCCATGTTCACTTGATGGGAGAAGCGCTCTCCGAATTTGCCGATCAGCATCGGTTCCCACATTTCTTCGTAAACCTTCTTGCCAGCCCACTTACGCATCCAGGCATCCACGGTGGTGGCTTCCATTGGCTTCCAGTTATTCGTCAAGCGTAAATAGACGCCGACCAGGCCAAAGCGGATCTTGTTGATTCCCCAGCCCAACCCCGGATACAGTATCGCTGCCGGGATGGAATCAAAGGGAAAAAATTTGCCTTTGTAATACATAACAGTTTTGGGAGTTCGGATGATCACCTTGGAGCNNCTTGATCAGATCCAACGCAGCCGAAAGACCGCCGAAACCAGCGCCAATGATTGCAATTTTTTTCATCTTAAATTCCTCGTCCGCAATGCTTACGCGGCTTCCTGATTTTCATTTGTTTCAGCCCGCATGGAATCATTCCATTTGACGCCTTCGCGCGTCATGTAATATGCGCCCAATAACGTGATCGGCAACCACAGAGCTACATGCAGAACAACCGCATACCCCAGCGCCTGCGCCCCGGGAACATTAAAAGCCATCAGGACGGCTTTTGTTACAGCCTCCCAGGTACCGATATATCCGGGAGCCGATGGAATGGTCGTTGCCAGGTTAGCGATACCGTTCAAGAGCATCAATGCGAAGAAACTGACCGAAAAAGTAAATGCGTGCATCACGAACCAGTATTTCACCGTTTCCAGCAGCCAGATGAGCACCGAGGTAAAGAACACCATCAGAATATTGACAGGCGAACGCAGGGATGCCAGGCCTTCGAGAAACTTGAGCATGATGTCAGAGGATTTCTCACGGAATTTTTTAGGCATAAAATGGTTAATACACCACAGAATGATTTTTTCGCTTGTTTTCGGGAACATTGCTGCCAACAAAAAAACAACCAGCGCGCCCAGAAAAATTCCCGTGCCGATGATCGCCAGTTCTTGAATATTGCCGAGAAAACCCGAATCGAATGCAGCAACCTTCGCCAGTGCCGGCAAATTGACAAAGACAAAGGCCAGCATGACTACACCGTCAAAAATGCGCTCAACGATGATCGTTGCCAGAGAAGCCGAAATGGGTACATTCTCTTTGCGTTTCAAGACCACCGCCCGCAGTACTTCACCGGCTCTGGCAGGGTAAATATTATTCCCCATATAGCCGATGCAGGTGACAGGGAACATCACCCGGGTAGGAACTTTTTTGATCGGTTTCAGCAAATAATGCCAACGCCACGCTCGTACCCAAACAGCTACGAAGTAAACCGCGACCCCCGGAAAAATCCACCAATAATTGGCCGATTTAATTGCATTCCAAAAGTCACCCAGTTTTAATCCGCCCAAGGCAAAATATAAAAATACAGCACTGATGATGATGCCAAGCCAAAATTGCCATTTTTTCATGGTTTGAATTCTACCATGAAGTAATCTGTAGAATTCCAGTTCAGGAATGACATTTTATCCACACTTAACCTCTGTATAATGAAAGGATGGAAGAGATCAAACTTTATGATCTGATCTATAATACCGTTCGCCAAATCCCTTATGGCAAGGTAGCCAGCTATGGGCAAATTGCCGCCATTGTGAACCGCTGTTCTGCGCAAATGATCGGCTTTGCCCTGGCCGCATTAGCCAACTCAGCCACTGCTACCGATGTACCCTGGCAGCGCGTGATCAACGCCGCAGGAAAGATCAGCCCGCACGGATTTGGGGTGGGCAGCGGCATGCAGCGCAGTCTGCTCGAAAGTGAAGGGGTCGAGTTCAATTTAGAGAACACCATCGACTTCGAGAAATTTGGTTGGCTAGGACGGCCGGATCTATTCCGGCACACTGAAAGGAAGAGAAAATGATTGGTGCGGTCGCTGGAGACATTATTGGTTCCATTTATGAATTTCATAATATCAAGACCACCGAATTTCCGCTTTTTGGTTACAACTGCCACTTCACCGATGATTCCGTACTCACCATCGCCCTGGCGGATACCTTGATGAACAATGGAGATTATGTGGAAAATCTCAAGTGGTATTACGCCCTTTACCCCAATGCCGGTTTTGGTAGTTTTTTCTCACGCTGGGCCACCTCCTCCGACCGTGAACCTTATAACTCCTGGGGGAACGGCGCCGCCATGCGCATCAGCCCGGTGGGCTTTGCCTTTGCCAGCCTGGATGAAACGCTCCAGCAAGCCGAAAAATACACCGCTGTCACTCACAACCATCCAGAGGGGATTAAAGGCGCCTGTGCCACTGCAGCGGTCATCTACCTGGCTCGTACCGGGCAATCGAAAGAGCAAATCCGCGCTTATATTGAAACAACCTTCGGCTACGACCTCAAGCGCACCGTGGACGAGATCCGCCCAACCTATACCTATGAGATCTCCTGCCAGAAGACCGTCCCCGAAGCCATCATTGCCTTCCTGGATTCCAATAGCTTTGAAAATGCCATCCGCCTGGCGGTATCCCTGGGCGGCGATTGCGATACACTCACCTGCATCACCGGAGGCATGGCGCAAGCCTTTTATGGCGGTGTTCCGGCCGAAATTCAGACGCAGGTTTTAAAAATACTGCCGGATTCCCTGGCTGATATTACTCAGCGCTTCTCTCTGCTTCATGGCCTGGCCTAGGATATACGAAACCCTCCAAAATTGGAGGGTTTCTTTTTCTTTGTAGTTACCTAATCCATGCCCTGATAGGGGTCACAGGAATAAATTTTCGTTTCTCCAGTCACCTGGAATATTCCCGAAGCATCCTTGACAGCGGTGTATTGACTCCAGGCTGCCCGATTTTGCCTGAGCAGCGTCTCCGCCTGGGCTTGGCCAAAGCGAAAGTCCTGCCAGGGTCGAGCCGCGGCCGTATCTAGCGTATTCGTTCTACAGGCCAATTCCGCACCCAGTGCCTCACGCAGCAGTTTGGGCTGCTTTATATCCAGATAGGTATTTACCATCACCGGTACAGCATCGGTTGAAAGCGTCGAAAGATAATCAACATCCAGATCGTAACCGTGGCTCACGCGCTGAATGTTTTGATTGGTGACAAAACCGTCCACGTTGATCAGCCCCAGAGTGGCACAGTAACCCACCATGGTCAAGAGCAATGCCAGCCCAAAATAACCGCGGCGGTGCAGCAGTTCCAGTACGATGGCGGCCACCAACAGCCCGGCCAACCAGAAGATGAAAATATGCGTGTAAGTGCGCAGTTCTGAGAAACCATAGGCATCTTCGTACATCAACAAACGCATCAGCGACGAGGCCAAGATTACCAACACATTGGCGATCAGCAGCACCGAAAGGGCACTGAACCCCACCCGTGCCGCTCTGGATTCACGTCTGGTGATCGAATTGAAAATTAAATAAAGCAGCAAGCTCAATACCGCCACCCCAACCAGCTCGCCAAATCCCTTGCGGGCATATTCGGAAAAGGTATAACCGGTTTGGTTGATGTTGGCGGAACCCCCAAACAAATAGCGCACCTGCACCACCACGAAGACGATGAAAAGCAAATTAACTGCTCCCAGCACGATGTTGCCTTCGATGGCGCCCAGGAAGGGCCTTGCAGTAATTTTTTGCAGGTCGGGTTTTTCAGCCTCTTGAGTTGGCAGCACGGCATGCAGGTACAGGCCCACCAGCACATAAGCCCCCACCATAATGTAGATAAAGCGGAAGATATACTCGGGTAAACGATCGATGCTGAAAAAACGTTTGATCAGATCACCAAAGATCGGGTCAGCCGAAGCCAGCAGCAATCCGAGGACGATGAGAATGGGCAGCGCAATGATGAGACCCAGCGCCACTGATCCCAGTTTCTTTACCCCGCTGCGCTGACCGGGTAAGACTGGCGGTGCGTTCGGGTCCTCGGAGCGGGCGAAAAGGCCAAATCCGCGCGATAACCCCATCCAAACGGTTTTTCCCAATTCAGTGATGTAATCGAGCAGGCGGTAAGCCACCCAATGGCCATTCAAGAAAGTGGTCACCAACAGCAGTAAACCGGCCATTGCCATAGCGATGCTGGTAAAGCGCGTCAGTCCCTCGCTGCGCCAGGCGGAGATTAAGGCAAAGCCCAAGATCAACCCGGTTAGGACATAACTCCAAGCGGAAGGCTTTTTTCCTTCGCGCCAGGCGAAAAGGTAACCCAGACCGATCAAAACGACCGTCCAGACAACAAACGAAATCCCCCCCATTTTTTGCCAGAACAAGAAATCAAATAACCAGGCCGCAGCCAGAGCTGCCAACCCGTACCAAAGTTTTCGATTGTGCATTATTCCCTCGATTAGCGGACGACGAGCGAGAGGATCATGGCAATGACCAGGACCAAAGCAAAGATCGCCATGCCCACCTGCTGCCGCCTCATTTTTTTTTGCTGCGCTGACACTCTCGGCTTGCCTGCACCCGATTTTTGGGCGCCTGCACCCGTTTTTTGAGTGTTTACACTCGCTTTTATTGGAGTACCAGTGCTGCCCTTTTTGACTGAAGTGCTTTTACTTGCCATTTATTGCCTCACGTGATGATCGTAGTTTAGAGCCTGGAACCTGTCAAAACCTATCAACGCCCTTGCACAAGCTATCATGCCTGCCAGAGCCGAGGGAATCAGATTGCTTTCAGACAGACATAATCGATCAATGAAATAGTATATCAAAAAAAGTCCCTGCATCACTGCGGGGACTCTGGGTCTTATTTGTTCTTTTCAGCTTTTGGAGAACTATCCCCGGAGCTTGAGCCGCTTTCTTTGGGTTTGACTGATTCTGTTTTTGGCTCGGCTTTGGATTCTGCTTTCGCTTCACCCTTGCTTTCAGGCTTGCTTTCACTTTTCGCTTCAGCCGGATCGTCGCTCTTAGAGCCGCTGGCCCAACTTTGACCGGAGGGGGAATGATGATCGGTGGCATAAAAACCCGACCCTTTAAATACAATACCCACCGGCGTATAAACCTTGTGCAGGCTTTTTTTGCCGCATTCCGGGCACAATGTCAACGGATTGTCTGAAAATTTTTGGGTGCGGTCAAATTGAACACCGCAGCTTTCGCACCGATAAGTATAAATCGGCATATCTACACCTCTTGATAATCAAACTACTGATTAATCCTTCCAATTATAGTCCAATTAACGAATGGGTCAAGCAGCGTTTGTTTCTGGTATAACTTTTACTATGTTGAGTATAAGCAAAATATATTAGTATTGAGGCAGAGTAAGATTAGCGTTTTATTAATATTTTTACTTTTCAGACAAGCCGTCGATTGTATTTGTATGAACGTTCGTTCCCCTGTATAATCAAAACAAATGTTCGATAGTGCGAGCTTACCATGCCATTAAATTACCTCAACCTGCAAAACCAGATACAAAGTATGGCCGACGCCTCCGCTTCACGCCGGCAGGAACTGGCAGAGCGTCTGAACCAATGTGAAGAGCTGCTCCACGCGCAGTCTCACAATCTCATCCGTCTGCAAGAAAAGGTCGAAAAGGCCGCTGCCAAAGACAAGAACCTGCGTTGCGCCGTTCCGGTCAGCGAGGCGTTGGACGCGCACTTTCCAGCGCCTGTCAGCCCCCAGTCCTGCACGATCCTCTCTGCGGATGGCTCGCAGATCACCCCCAACCCGCATGAAGCCATCTTTTACGGCGTGGTCAACGTGGGAGTGTTTTACATGCAGCCCGGCAGCGGATTGGCGCCGACCACAGCCACCACCACCGAACTCATCTACGAAGAGGGCGACCCCAACGAAAACGAGCGCATCACCGAAGAACTGATCAACCTGCGCCGCGACGTTACCGAACGCCAGGTGCTGGTCGATTATGCGAAAATTCTGCCAGCCCCATTAATTACCCTCACCGACGGCCCGCTGGAGTTGTATCACGAGCCCGGTCCTAAAAATCCGTTCAAACACTATCTGGATGATTATCTGGCTGCGCTGGATAAACTATCTCTCTTGAATATCATTACGGCCGGTTATGTAGACCGTCCGCGCGCTGCGCTGCTCATTAACTTGCTTGAACTGGCCGCAAAGCCCGAAAACGAAGTTCTGAAAACAGCCCCCTTGTTTTCAGGGTTGAGCGATCTTGCGATCATGCGCGATCTGCTGCAGCCGAGCGAACGTTCAGCCATCTTTGGGCTGCAGTCCAGCTCAGGGAATGATTATGAAGGACGCAAAGCGCTGCATTTCTTCTACCTGAACGTGGGCAGCTCCGATCATCCGGCTGTCGCCCGCGTGGAAATTCCCCTGTGGGTGATGGAAGTTCCCGATTCGATCGACCTCTTGCACTCAGTTCTGCTCGACCAGGCCCGGCAGTCCGGGCTGCACCCATACCCCTATGCCTTGATCCGTGCCCACGAGACCGCCGTGGTCAAAATGGATGAACACGAAGCACTGACCGGTTTGATCCAAAACGAATTACTGCGGCGGGGTGTTCCGCTGCAAACCGATTCTGAAAAACTTGCCAACAAAAAAGTTGGCACCCGAACGAGGTATTGAGATGAATTCAATTTCCATTGGCAGGTTGTTACGATCCGGCATAAAAGGCTGCGTAGTGGGCTGCCGGCTTTCGCAGGTGAACGCCCCCAGCTTCGGACAAATGGTATGCATTCCCCTGGCAGACCAGACCACGATCTACGGCCTGGTTTACGATATTCATATCGACGACGACGGCCTGGTGCGCCAGTTGGTCTCCACTGAAGGCATCAGCGAAGAGGTCATCGAAGATAACCGTCGCAACCGCAATGTGCCCCTCGAGATGAGCGTGGTCTTTGTAGGTTACGAACAGAACGGCAATATCTTCCATCTATTACCGCCGCGCCCGCCGCTGACCCTGGATTCGATCCAGCCCTGCAGCGCGGCCGACCTGGCCCGCTTCACTGCTCACGGCCAGTTTGGCTACCTGCGCCATCTGCTGGGCGACCCCACTCTGCCGGCCGCTGAACTACTGGCAGTGCACATGCGTGAAGCCCTCTCCGCCCATGATGCGGACGGCCCTGCCTGGTCGGAGCGCGCCGTCAACGTGCTCATCGCCATGCTTAAAGATGATTATCCCCAGTTGATGACCGTGCTGGGCGCCCTTTCCGAGATCGACTAAGCCTGCTGCGGAGAAAACTATGGAACCAAATTTGATCCTGAATCAGAAAAACAACGACCCTGAGCTGCGCCAAGCCATCGGTTACATTATCGGCGGCGGTTTGAAAGCCAATCTCTTCGTGCGTCTGGACGTCCCTGCGCAATCTGTGCAGGAAGGCGGTTTTGTGGTCATCGAAAGCGGTTACTGGCTCTTCTACGGTCTGGTCACCGATCTACAGCTCGGTGCCCTCGATCCGCGTTACGCCGAGGGTATCACCTTCCAACAACTCTCCCCTACTATAGCTGACCTGCTACGCCGGCAGACTCTCTTTACCAACCTGGAAGTGCTGCCCGCCCTCATGCTCGAACAGGGGCCCAATCCAAATTTATCTGATTATGAAATTAAAGCGAAAGAATGGCGGGAAACCCTAAAAGAAGAGCCCCGCCCGCTTCCGATTAAGACCGTTCCAGACCATCATGCCAAAACCTATCTGGCCTCAGCCGGGGATGTAGCCCAAATCTTCGGTTCCCCTGATGACCCCGCTTTCTTCGAGATTGGAAAAACCCGCGAACAGAATCACCCGGTCTGCATCAACCTGGATAAATTCGTACAGCGCAGTTCTGGCATTTTTGGTGCCACCGGCACCGGCAAATCTTTCCTCACCCGCATCATCCTGGCCGGGCTCATCCATCACAACGCCGCCTCAGTGCTGGTGCTGGATATGCATAACGAGTACGGATTCGACGATGTCTCTTCCGATACCGGTCTGTCCGTCTCCGGGCTCAAGACCAAATTCAATTCTGCCGTCCAGGTCGTCGGCCTGGGGCGTGCCAGCACCATTCGCGGCAAGAGCCCCGATTTTCACCTGGAATTCAAAGAATCTGAGATCCAGCCGCAGGATATCGAACTGCTCAGCAGCGAGCTCAACCTGCGCGACACCACCCCCACCACCCTGGACGCGCTCATTCACACCTTTGGTGCGGAGAACTGGTTCCGCGAGTTCAAGAACCTCTCCGTTGGTAAAATGGACAGGGACGAAGACGGTAAAAAATCCCCGGCCGCCGACAGCGTGGCCAATTGGGCCAACGAAGCCGGCGTCAA
Source organism: Anaerolineaceae bacterium (assembly GCA_003158355.1). Lineage (GTDB taxonomy): Bacteria > Chloroflexota > Anaerolineae > Anaerolineales > Anaerolineaceae > UBA6107. Next base: position 1,822 of record PMIV01000288.1, on the reverse strand, counting down.
CGTGGCTGCCGCTGAAGGATTGCGCAGCAAATTGACCCGCGTCTTCAACCGTCCCTACATTATTGAGGATGCCGCGGAGGAAAACAGAGCGCAGCACTCGCTCAAGCAGGTCATCGAAGCCCTGCAGGCCGGACGCCACGTGATCCTCTCCTTTGGCGATTACGAGAGCGACCTCGATTACCTACTCGTCTCCAACCTGCTCACCCGCAAGATCCGCGAAGCCTGGGAAGAACAGACCAACGCCTTCCGCAGCCACGGCACCAACGAGCCGCGTCCCCTGGTCATCGCCGTGGAGGAGGCTCACAAGCTGCTCAACCGTGAAATGGCCGCCCAGACTTCTTTCAGCACCATCGCCCGCGAGATGCGCAAGTACTACGTCACCCTGCTCATCATCGACCAGCGCCCCTCGCAGATCTACGACGAGGTCATGTCGCAGCTCGGCACACGCGTCAGCGGCTGGCTGGGCGACGAGAACGACATCGCCGCCGTCCTCTCCGGCCTGGCCGGGCGCGACGCCCTGCGCGGTATGCTCGCCCGCCTACAGCCCAAAGAAGAAGTGCTCCTGCTTGGCTGGGGCGTGCCCATGCCCATCCTAGTGCGCTCACGCCGCTACGGCCCCGAGTTCTGGAAGGAACTGCTGGGCAAAGGATCGAACAGAAGTGCGGAGCAAAGTTTGAAGGAATTGGGATTTTAAGATCATCTCACGCAAAGGCGCTGAGAACGCAGAGAAGAACCGTTCTTATTTACCAGAGTGGTAGTTATTGACAATCCGGTGAATTCCTTCCCTCATCACCGGAGCCCCAAAATTCAACAATAATCCAACAGGGAGATTAGTCAATTTAAGATAAGTTAATAACTGTTTTGAATGGACTGGAGCCAGGATTTCGACAGATTTCAACTCCAGAATTACAGTCCTTTCAACCAGTAAATCAATTCTGAACCCCTCAGAAAATTCAATACCATCATAGATAAAATCAATGGGCTTTTGTTTTTCGACATAAAGCCCTTTGGTTAATAATTCTTTCTCAAGAATTGCTTCATAAACAGATTCAAGTAAGCCGGGACCCAGATCTCTATGAATTTTTATTGATCGGTCGATTATGATTCCGGTAATTTCGTCAATTTCCATCGTATTCCCCATTTTCAAAGATTTTCTCTGCGTTCCCTGCGCCTCTGCGTGAGAGAATTCTCTACTTCGGCCAGACCAACCACACGAACAGCGCGGTGAGGATGCCCACAAGAATGCCGCCGGTGACTTCGAGCGGGCTGTGGCCCAGCATCTCTTTGAGGTCTTTCTCTTCCAGAGGTTTGCCTTCCCACAGCTCCTTGATGATCATGTTGATGCGTTCAGCGTGGAAGCCAGCCTGACGGCGTACCCCCGCGGCGTCATAGATCACCACGGTCGAGACCGCCAGCGCCAGCGCAAACACCGGTGAATTAAAGCCGGAAAACAGCCCGATGCCCAGCGTGGTCGAGATCATCAGTGCCGAGTGTGAACTGGGCATGCCCCCTGTACCGAAAGCCTGTTTGAGATCGATCTTGTGGTGCAAAAAATAGGTGAAAGGAATTTTAAGCAAAGAAGAAACCAGCCAACCAGCGAACGCACATATTAAAACAGGGTAAGTCGAAAGCCAGCTCATGAGGCGTTTTCCTCTTTCGCTGCTGCCGTCGGGTTCAACTGCTGAACCTTCAATTCGGCAGCTTCGAGCAGCCCGGCGCAGTGCTGCGCCAGTTTTTGGCCGCGTTCGAACAACCCCATGCTCTCATCCAGTGTGCCCTGGTTGTTTTCCAGTTTTTCCACGATCTGTTCCAACTCCTGAAA
>PMIV01000074.1:8306-8438 GCA_003158355.1 Anaerolineaceae bacterium | reverse complement strand
CAGGTCGCACTGGTAGAGGTAGTAAGGCCGAACCCGAATCCTCACCAGGTCCTGAACCAACTTGCGCATGATGTGAGTGCAATCATTCACCCCGGCTAAAAGCACGGATTGATTGCCAAGAGGAATGCCTGC
>PMIV01000074.1:0-8203 GCA_003158355.1 Anaerolineaceae bacterium | reverse complement strand
GTGAGCGGGTCACCGCCGGAGAGGAGAACGTCGCGCACCTGAGGAGTGTGCTTGAGATAATTGATCTGGGCTTCAAAATCGGCGCGCGAGAAGGTCTGGCTGGGGTCACCCACAATGCGGGCGCGGGTGCAGTAGCGACAGTACGAGGCGCACTGGGTGGTGACGAGCATCAGCACACGATCGGGGTAGCGGTGTACCAACCCGGGAACAGGAGAGTGGCGATCTTCGGCAAGCGAATCTTCCATCATACCGGTAAAAGCGTCAATTTCGCCAGCCTGGGGGATGATCTGTTTGCGGATGGGATCATCGGGATCGTTGGGGTCGATGCGTGAGATGAAATAAGGGGTAACATCCACGCGAAAAAGACCGGGGGAACTGAGAGCGGTCCTTTCGCTATCGGTGAGGGGAAGAACTTTCTCAAAATCTTCGACAGAATTGAGACGGTTACTTAACTGCCAGTGCCAATCATTCCACTTGTCATCGGGAATTTCGGCAAAAGCAGGAGCTCGTTTAGAATCAAATGGAGCTGGTGACATTTTTCTCCTTTTCTTTAAAATGAACCAAACATGACCGATCTGCTCGGCCAAATAATGTAATTATTGTAAGGGTTTTAGGGGTCAAGGTCAACAGTCGATTTTTAATAAATGAAAAGATCGCCCCATTCATTTACCGCGTGTTTATCTTACCGACCAAATCAAAGTCTGGAAATTCAAATTGAAGCGGTGCCTGGTTTGTTCGTACTTTTAAGATCGGGTTATTCTTCGGCGTACCCGCAAAGGGCCATAGCCCCCGGACCGGTATTGATGCCCAGAACAGGTCCTGTTATGTTGACGAGCACCTCTATGGGGTCCAGGTCGGCCAGGATGCGTTCTTTCAGAACTTCGGCTTCGGCAGGGATATTGCCGTGAAGCACAGCGACGTGCAGCTTTTTGTGGTTTTGCAGTGCAGCCACAAAGCGGTTGTACATGGCTGTAATGATCGAATTATGGGTGCGGGCGAGGGTCACCGGGTCAACGAGGCCAGTTTGGTGATTGATGCTGACCAGGGGTTTGACCTGCAGCAGACCGCTTACCCATTTGATAGCGTTGCCGATGCGTCCGCCTTTTGTGAGATATTCCAGCGTATCCAAGCTCACCAATTGGATCATTTTGCTGCGGACTTGCGCCACCTTTTCGAGGACGGCAGCGGTATTGGCACCTGTTTCAACAGCGCGGGCGGCTGCCAGCACCTGCCAACCCAGGGTCATGGTTGGGCCTTTGGAATCAACGACGGATACCGGGATATTCACCATTTCGGATGCCTTAAGAGCACTTTGGTAGGCGCCGCTCATGGCACTGCTGACGGTGAGGGCAATGATCTCAGTGGCACCTCTGTTGACGGCAGCCTGGTAGGCCAGGGAAAAATCATTGACGCTTGCTTGAGCGGTTGTGGGGCGAATACGATCTGCGACCAGCCGGCGATAAAATTCTTCGGGCTGAATGTCGATGCGGTCGCGATATTGTTCATTGCCCCAGATGATCGTATGGGGAATCACCTGAATGTTGTATTGTGAGATAAGCGGTTCGGGTAGATCACATGTACTATCGGTAATGATTTCGATCAACTGAGTTTCCTCGAAAGCAGAAATTAATAAGCATAACCATAAAAATTTTATCTTGCGAGAAAATACCGGTCAATAGCTCTTTCTTCACATCTTGGAGCGGCAACGATCCCTTTGACCAATCATTTTGGTTAGTGTAATCTTTCGGGCGATATAGAATCAAAAGGAGCTTTTTCAAGGCTCCTTTTGAATTTCTATTCTTTTTTAATGCGGGTAAAAGACAAACCGGGTAGTAATGCTAAGAATTGTTCAATCATTCAGCGAAAGTATGCTGCCCGACTTGTGACCGCTTGTAATTCAAGAACTAACTAAAGATAACTTCGGTAACAACTGGGGGTTCAGCAGGACCGTAGTACCAGATGATGAGGGAGTAAGTGCCATTACCGGCAGCGCTGGTGCAAGCCCAGTTCACAATGCCATCGCCATCCTTGGTAAATGTGGTTACCAACGAGACCCATTTGGTTCCATTCCACTCCTCGATCTTACCATCCCATTTGTAGCGATAACTCGGGAAGGCAAAGCATACAGTAGCTTTGTTGCCGCCAGTCAATCCACTGACCTTCAACCCGGAGCCGCCAAACTGTACATCCCCGGCTTTGAATCCTACCGGACCGTATACTCCGGAATTAAGCTGGAGCGTACCCGGAAGAACAGATACATCTAATACTTCAGCGGTCATGGAAGCGCCTGTAACATTAGGAACTGCGGTAGGGTCAGCCTTTTGTGGGTGGCCTGGAGTTGTGATTGCGGTAGCTGCAACTGGGCTAAAACCCAGTGAAGCAAACCCAACGGCCAAAATAAAGGCGAATAGGATATAGATGCTTTTTTTCATTTTTCTCCGTTTTATTTGAAATACTCTTAACTCATAAGATATCAATAAAAACTTCTGATCCGAGTAAATGGATCTTCCATACCTCTTTACAAGGAGGACTGCTGCAACGGGATGTATCAACAGTATATCCAAATTAATTGGACTTAATCTATAAAAAATGTAAATAAAGCAATGGGCTTACAGGCGGCTCTTTGGAAAACCAGAGAAAGATCTATATTATTGTTTCAAAAGAATCAAAAAAGAGCTTTTTTCAAAGCTCCTTTTTGATAAAAATTGATTTAGTCTGAACAGCTTTCCGATAATGAGGTTCTACAATTATTCGAGATCGTGGCAAAAACCATCGAACCATGATCCTTTGTTTACAAAGCAGATATTTTATTCTGGATTATATGTAGGCTCAACTGTGGGCTCATCTGGAGAGCTGTATGATTCAGCCGGGCCGGTGTACCAGATGATGAGGGCGTAAATGCCGTTGCCGGCACCGCTGGCACTGGCCCAGTTCACGTTGCCATCAGCATCTTTTAGAAATGTAGTGGCTAATGGCACCCATTTTGAGCCATTCCACTGGCTGATAGTGCCTACCCAATGGTAGCGGTAATCGGGGAATGCGAAGTAAACGGAGGCAGTTGACCTGCCGCTAAGGCCGCTGACTTTGAGGCCAGAGCCGCTAAATTTCACATCGCCGGCTTTAAAACCGAGCGGGCTGTATTTTCCGGAATCCAGCACAACCGTTCCCGGAAGATCGGGCACAGCCACCACCGTACTGGTCAGTGCAGCACCGGGGACGGTCGGAAGCGCATACGGATCGGCGAGAGCGGATGCTTGGACTTGAGTGAAGCCTATTGAAGCGAGACCAAATGTCAGGGCGAGAGCCAGAACGAGATAAATACTTTTTTTCATTGTGTTTTCCTTTTCTTTGATGCTGAATAATTAAATTACGAGTGTTTTGATCCCGCGATTACTGCTGAATTTAACTCTCGTAGAGATGAGATAAAAAACAGATGTTGTTGGAACTGGTAGATCTACGTTACTTTTCCCGAATATTTTGTTGATAAGGAACGGTTGTTACTGGATAAAGTATATCATATTTATCCTAATATGTTACATAAGAATTTTATTTGTTTTTTCACATAAAGAGCAAATTGACATGCTTGAAGGCTGTTTACCGGTAATGCTGGTACAGGCGCCGTTAATACTGGTGCAGGCCTCCCCCAAAAAAAAGGGGGACAGGCCGATGGTGCTGGTGCAGGCGTTGACACAAGTAGTTGTTGCGAGAAGGGCGAAGCCCGACGAAGCCTGCCCTAGCATTTTCAGGGCAATCTCTGTTAAATTTGTAAAGCATGTTGGGGATTGCTTCGGCGCTTTGCTCCTCGTACCGATAGTACTGGCGCAGGCAATGACAGATTAAGACTCGACGATCTTGATCTCTTGGTCAGTGAGGACGTAGAACTGATAGACAAGGCTGTCGATCTAACTGTTGGGGATGCCGATGGAACTGGAGTCAGTGAGTCTGCAAAATAATGGAGTAGGCCTGGTGGGATTCGAACCCAGTACCAAGCGAAAATGGCTCAATTCAAATACGGATACAGAATAATTTATAAAATTCCAAAATCTCTAACTGCAAGATATTTATCAAAAATCATATATAACTCTACAAGTTCATGCATTTCTCGAAAGCCGGTAATAACATCTCTAGCATTATCTAATTCTTTTTTTGCATACACATCACAGACTGATTTATATAGAGTCTGGATTTTATTGTAATCTTCAAGTTGTATTGTGAATGATGTTTTTAAAATAATATCTTCGACATCTAACTTTTCTGAAGGCGAAACGCCATTATTATATATATTGCGAAAAATTTTATTTAGTAATGTATAAGCTTCAAATCTTTTTTCAAACAAACCTAATTTAGATGCAGTAATTCTGTCTTTTTGTGGAACGACGATAGCGATATAGACAGCAACAGCAGTAATTAAGGCCATTAGAAATCCGATAATTGCATTAACGGCGTTCCAATCGATAGTTTGCTCTAATTTACAAAAAGTCTTATACATAACAATACAAGAAACAACGCTTAAAATAAGAATTGCAACTATCGAAAAAAATATAATTCTTAAATATTTCTTCTTCATGTTATGCCCCTTTGAAAAAAATGATTAGTAATTTTTATAATACTGATTGAAATAAGTGTAGTTATTCAAACTTTGACTTTTACTAGCTGCTAGCCTAGCGAGATAACTCTAGACTTTTAAGTTTAAGGTTTAACATTTTATTGTAAATGATCATTGGCTGGAACCAATTCTTTTTGCTGAAGCTGAAATATTATAAATAGACACACCCCCACCATATGATTTTGATTGCTCAAAATATCCATTGTCTGATAAGTAATCTAAAACGCGATTTATAAGGGGTTTTTGAACGTTGAGATACTTTGATAAATCATCGTTTGTGGAAATATTTTTATTAACAATGGCAATTAAGGAATTTTTTACTAGTGATTCAAATTCAGAGTAAAATACCTTGGCATAATTTACAAATCCATATGTAGTAACTTCAAAATATGCTATTTTGTTCTCCATACCTACTTTTTGACCTTTGATAAAGTTTTGATCATCTAGGAATTCTATACTCTCATCAATTTGAGATTCTGAAATTTCAAGTTCAAATAATTCTTTTTTAACAAGCTCTGGGCCAAAAATCGGACTTTCACTATTTGATGCTAGATCACCAATCGTTTTTAGTACTAACATGTCAATTTTTGAAAAACCAGGAAACATAACGATGGTAGATTGAGTATATTTTGGTGGATTACCAATGGGGGGCTTTTGAGAAATTTCATAAATAGATGCTACGATTCGATTAAATTCTTCTTCATAATTATTTATATCCTTTATTCGCTCCCAAATTGTTGTTTTTAATGCTTCAGGTATTTCACACTCATCAATAACTACAGGAATAACTTTACATTTACCCGATAATTTTTTAATAAACCCAGCATTAAGTTCTTCTCTTACCCAAGGTTTTTGAACACTATTCTTCGAAAGAATGATAATGAACGCAGACGCATTTTTTATTCCATCTTCAAATATTTTATCAACTAGACTATCTCCTGGAAGCATTTCCCATTTATCAACCCAAGCATCAATTCCATGTTCAAGCAGTCTCTTTGAAAATGACATAACAAATCGATCTTTATCCTCACTCGCATGACTAATAAAGACTTTCGGTTGTTTAGCATCCATATGTTTACCCCTTTTTTATTATATATTAGTGAAAATGTTGAAAAGTTTGATTATCGAAAGTAAACGGTTGCAAATATCTAATTTTCTTGGGTATATAAAAGCTTTATTCCCCTTTAACAATCTCGATCTTTTAATCGGTGAGGTTTTAGAGTTGATAGACGAGGCTACCGACATAACGGTTGGTGGAGATAGGTGAATGATCTCAGGTGCTGGCATAGTTTCTCCCCGATGAGTAGAATCAGAATTAATCTTACACGTGAAACGGAAAATTGCCAATAAATCCGTCTGTTGTTGCGAGCCGTGTAGTTTGTTGTTGCGAGCGAAGCGAAGCAATCTCTGGTGACTTTGCAAAGCATGTTGGGGATTGCCCTGAAAATGCTAGGGCAGGCTTCGTCGGGCTTCGCCCTCCTCGCAACAACAAGAACATTCCACAAACCTTCTACAAAATCACCCCAAAATAGACCCCTGAATAAACCCCTTAAAACTTGCCGATTTGGCAAGTTTTTTGCTTAAAAGTTGCCATTTTGGCAAGTAGATTTTTGGCGAGAAATGTGCAATGATAGGGATCGTTGAACATAGAACATAGATTCTAATAAAGGAGGGAAAATGCCCGATAAGAACCAAACAGAAGAAGGGCTGGAAAAGGAGATCGCCCAGTTACGCGAATTGCTGCGCCAGGCGGGTGAAAAGATGGGTAAAAATCCGAAACCCGAAGAGCTGCTGGCGGTGCTCGATTCCGTGGCACGGGCGGCGCCGCAGTTGGCGCACCTGCTCAAGGCGCAGCGCGAACTGGCCAACGCCGAACTGGACCCGGCGGCAGTGCTGCGCCAGGCCCTGGCCGAACTGGAAGAGGAATGGCCGGAACTGCACGAGTGCAAGGAGGCACTGAGGAACGGCGGCACAACCAAAGAAAGCATAAACACGATGGAGGAGCCTGAACATGATCGATGCAACTAAAAAACTGAACCGCAGTGAGATGGAAGCCCTGCGCAAATTACGCGAGCAGTTGAAAGAACAGCGGCAGGTGAAAGAATCCACACAGTCGAAGCCAGAGACCCGGCCAGCATGAACGAGGCAGTAAGCGGAACCAAGAAATTGCTGCGCCAGCCGACGCTCTTCGCCCGCATTGCCAGCGGCATGCGCCTGCGCCGTTACCAGGCGGGGGTGTGCGACGCCATCTGCGATTCGGTGCTGCACGGGCGCGGGCTGACCTTTGTGGTGATGTTCCCGCGCCAATCGGGCAAGAACGAACTGCAGGCGTAATTGGAAACCTATCTGCTGGCGCTGTTCAGCGACACGGCGGTGGAGATCGTCAAAGTCTCCCCCACGCTCAAGCCGCAGGCGCAAAACGCCATGCGCCGCCTGGAACGCACGCTCAAGAAGAACGTTTACCTCAGCCGCACCTGGCATAAAGAAGCCGGGGCGCTCTACCGCGCCGAGGAAGCGCGTATTCAGTTCCTCTCCGGTGCGCCCGAAAGCAGCATTGTGGGCGCAACCGCCTCACTGCTGCTGGAAGTGGACGAAGCCCAGGATGTGCTGCCGGCCAAGTTCGATAAGGACGTGGCGCCGATGACGGCCTCCACCCATGCCACCCGTGTCTTCTGGGGCACGGCCTGGACGAGCAACTCCCTACTGGGGCGAGAACTGCGCGCTGCCAGTGCCGCGGAAGCAGCCGACGGTATCCAGCGCGTCTTTCGCCTGACCGCCGAGACCGTCAGCGCCGAAGTGCCGGCCTACCGTGCCTCGGTGCAGGAAGCCGTCGCACTCCTGGGGCGAACCCATCCGTTGGTGCGCACGCAGTACTTCTCCGAAGAGATCGACGGTCTGGGCGGCCTGTTCCCGCCGGAACGGATCGCCAGGATGCAATCTACGCAAAATACCCCCGCCGCTGCGGCCGCCCATTATGCCATTTTGCTGGATGTGGCGGGCGCGGATGAAGGCGTGCGCAGCGCTGATGGTAGCCTGAGCCTTTCCAACCCCGGGCGCGACGCCACGGCTTTGACGCTGGTGGAAGTGCTCCCCGGCAAGGCCGGCGCGCTGCCGGTTTACCATCCGCGGCTGCGCCGGCAGTGGGTCGGCGTGGATGCGGTGGCGCTCGAAGGGCAGATCCGTGAGCTGGCCCTGGACAGGCGGGTGGAAGCGCTGGTGGTCGATGCCACCGGGGTGGGGGCTGGATTGGCCGCCATGCTCGAGGCCGCCCTGCCCGGTAAAGTGACCCCGTTCACCTTCAACGCGGCTTCCAAGTCGCGGCTGGGCTGGGATTTTCTGGGCCTGGCGGACTCGGGGCGCTGGCAGGAAACGTTAGCTGCTGCGGAGGATCAGAGCCAGCAGGCGCTTTATCAGCGTGAGTTCTTCAAGCAGTTGGCCGCCTGCCAGTTCGAGGTGCTGCCCGGCCCCGAACAGCACATCCGTTGGAGCGTGCCGGAGGGGATGAAAGACCCCATCAGCGGGGAGACGCTCCACGACGATTGGATCTTCTCGGCGGCGCTGGCAGCGCTGCTCGACGGCCGCGAGTGGGCCTCCAGC
>PMIV01000056.1 GCA_003158355.1 Anaerolineaceae bacterium | reverse complement strand
TTCCCGGGCGAGCTGGCCTTTTTGATCCGCAAATAAAATGAGCAAACCATCACGCAACTCCATCGATCCCGCTCTAAGCGAGGCACTTCTCACCAGCCTGATTGCTTCGCGCAAATACCGTTCACTCGACCTACCGCGCGAGACCGTGCTGGATCTGATCCAACGTGCCCGCGAGCAGACTGATGACCCGCGCGAAGTGGACCATATCGTCCGCGAAAAGCTGCACCATCTGGTAGCTCCCTACCTGGGCGACCCCGATTATCTGGAATGCCAGCACGACTTGGATGCTGCCTATCAGACTAATGATCCACAGACCATTAAAATAGCTTGCCAGAAAATCCTCGCGACCCATGCCTCCACCCGCGAACGCCTGTCTATTTTGCCGCAATTCTATGAACGCTTGTTCGCTTTCACCGGTCAGCCTCATATTATTTTGGATCTGGCCTGCGCATTAAATCCCTTTGCGCTCCCCTGGATGGAACTGCCAGCAGATGTGCAGTATTACGCCTACGACCTGCACCAGCCCCGCCTGGATGCCATCAATCACCTCTTTGTGCTGAACGGTATGGCAGCGCTGGCTATCCATCAAGATATTCTGGTGAACCCGCCTACAATTGAAGCAGATGTGGCTTTCTTCTTTAAAGAGGCCCACAGATTTGAGCAGCGCCGCCGCGGCTGCAACCGTGATTTCTGGCAGCAGATCCATGCCCGCCATTTGTTGGTCTCGCTACCCACCAAAAACCTGACCGGCAGCCATCCCAAAACGGAGCAGCACCGCCGCCTGGTTCAAGAAACCATTGCAGGTCTGCCCTGGCAAATCCACGAGATCGAACTTGAGAATGAGATCGTTTTTTGCATAGAGAAGGACGTATGAAACGTAAGCATAAAAATTTAATCCCCGAGCTGTCCGCTGCAGACGCCCTTCATAAGTCTCTGCTGAATTTTGAACCGCTGCTTTCCAGTGAGGAATTTACCTTGCTTGAAGCAGAAGTAAAGCGGCCTCTGCTGCCCGCTTTCCGTTACAATCCATTAAAAACCGACATGGCGGCAGTACAAAACTGGCAGGCGCGGTATCATTGGCAGCTTCAAGCGATCCCCTTCTGTTCTCAGGGGTTTCGCGTGGACGACAGCCAGGGAACCCCCGTGAGCCAGACCGCCGAACATCATCTGGGCTCTTATTACATTCAAGAAGCAGCCTCGATGCTGCCCGCCGAATTGTTTTCCATCGACCCGCTTAACCCCGGCCTGACCCTGGACCTGGCGGCTTCTCCCGGCGGCAAGACCACTCACATCGTCAGCCGCAGCCTGGATAACGGCTTTGTGCTGGCCAACGATTCCAGCCAGGGGCGCATTCCGGCACTGCGCATCGTGCTGCAAAATTGGGGTGCGGTGAATACCGCCATCAGCCAGTTCCCCGGCGAAAAGCTGGGCGCCTGGTTTCCCGAAGTCTTCGACCGCGCTCTCATCGATGCCCCGTGCAGCATGCAGGGGCTGCGCACCGCTGAGTCGCATTCCAGCCGGCCGGTCACCGCTAAAGAAAGCACGTCACTTTCCAAACGACAGGAAGCCCTGCTCATCAGTGCGCTGCAGGCCGTCAAAGTGGGCGGCGAGGTGGTCTATTCCACTTGTACGCTCCTGCCCGAAGAAGACGAGGGTGTGGTCGATGCAGTCCTACGGCGTTTTGGCACTTCTGTCCGTCTCGTAGATGTGCAGCCACGTCTGCCCAGCCCGGCTCCCGGCCTGACCCAAAACGGAGAGCAAGCCTATGCCAGTGATCTCACCCGCAGCGTCCGCTTGTGGCCGCACCGCCTGGGCACCGCCGGCTTTTTTGCCTGTCTGCTTGAGAAAACCGCGCCAATGGATACATCTGAGCAAACGCCACCTTCACGGCCGCTGGAACGCACCGGTTTCCGCGCCTGTACTCGCCTGGAAGAACAGCAGATCATCCAGCAGTTCAAAACAGAATTCGCTTTTAATCTGCAAGAAGTTTTAGAAAAATATCATCTGCGCCTGGTCGCACGCTTGGAAAAACTTTTCGTTTTTCCTGAAGCAGTGATGGAAGAGTTCTCGATGCTGCCGCTCGAATCTGCCGGTATGATCCTGGCAGAAAGTTCACCCGAGGGTTGGATCCCTTCCCATGAATGGGTCTCTCGCTTTGGGGCTGGTTTCAGCCAACACAACATTACCCTCGCAGAAGAACAGGCACTTGCCTGGATGCGCGGCGAAGATCTGTTTGATTTTTCTGTTTCGGGTTTTACAAAAAGCCAGCTTTTAATCGTTGCCAACCCAAATGGATTGGTGCTCGGGCGCGGCAAAGTGCTAAAAGACCGTTTGAAGAACCTGTTACCCCGCCGCCTGATCTGAACCGCCGTTCATTTCCCCCCGTTCGTATAATACCAGCGCGCTGGCAACGACTGCTGCTGTTTCCATGCGCAATATTCGTCTACCCAGTGTGACCGAGAGGAAGCCCGCTGATTGAGCCAGCGCCACTTCTTCCTTGCTGAATCCGCCTTCCGGGCCGATCAAGAGACATACTTCACCAGCCGGATGGGTTTGTAATGCTTCCTTCAGCGAAAAACTCTTTTCTTCTTCCCAAGGGATCAACTTGCATGCTTTGATCTGTTCCGTTGCCTTCAACACCTGCTCAAATTGCAGCGGCGCTTCCAGCTTCGGCACTTTGCCGCGGTGGCTTTGCTCGGCCGCTTCCTGCAAAATACGCTGCCAGCGTTCATATTTATTGGCTACTTCTTTGGCGCTTTGCACCAGGCTGCGGCTGGAGATGACCGGTACAAACCGGCAAGCACCCACTTCTGTGCATTTTTGTAACATCCATTCAAATTTTTCCCGCTGGGTCAAACAAAGAAACAGGGTCAACTGGGTTTTAGGTTCACCGGCTGCTAAACTCTCGCTTTCGATCTCTCCCAGTGTTTCTTGTGCGGAAAGATCCGTCAACCGCACCAGATATTCTTTGCCTGCTCCATCCAGCACGATCACTCCCGCGTCAGGCTTTAAACGCAGCACCTGCACAATTTGACGCGATACCGGTTCATTGAAGTGAACGCAGCCAGCCTGAATGCTCGATGGGGGTAGGAAGAAACGATTCATAAAAGTTTTTAATTATCACTCCAATACAATTATAATTGTCATTATGACTGTTAAAGAAATCCTTTCCCCGTTTACCAACCCTGACGAGAAACCCAGGGTTTATCGTTATTTTGATCTGGTCATGGCACTTTTTGTTACCGTCCTCATCATTTCCAATATCGGTTCTTCCGCAAAAATCATTGATTGGGGTATTTCCATCTTTGGTCTGCGTCTGGCTTTCGACGGCGGCACCATTTTGTTCCCGATCAGTTATATCTTCGGTGATGTGCTCACTGAGGTTTACGGCTTCAAGCGTTCCCGACGCGTCATCTGGACGGGTTTTGCCTGCCTGGTTCTCAGCGCGGTTGTCTTATGGCTGATACGCATCATGCCCGGCGAGGCTACCTGGCAGGCTCAAACCGGACAGGCCGCATTTAATAATGTACTGGGCGGCATGAGCACTGGCGGCATCGTCATTGCCAGCCTCTCGGCCTATCTCGCCGGTGAATTCACAAACTCGGTGATCCTGGCAAAAATGAAAGTGCTCACTCACGGAAAATGGCTTTGGTCTCGAACCATCGGCAGCACCCTGGTAGGTGAAGCCATCGATTCCCTCATTTTTATCGCAGTGTCCTGCGCCTTTTCAGTCTTCCCCTGGAGTCTGTTCTGGACTCTGGTGGTCACGAATTACATTTTTAAAGTCAGCATCGAAGTGATCTTCACACCGGTCACTTACTGGGTCGTCGCTAAGCTGAAACACGCTGAAAACGAAGATTACTACGACACCCATACTCGCTTTAATATTTTCCCCACAGCTTAGGCTTCGTCTTTCCCGTCATCATCCGGGTCTACATGCGCTACATCCCCCGCTCCAGCGATCACCACTGAATATTCGCCGCGCGGGGGTTCTTTTTTGATCATTTCGATCAACTCAGCGATGCTGCCGCGCAGCAGGGTTTCAAATTTTTTAGTCAGGTCGTTCGCCACTACCGCCTGGCGATCACCAAAGACTTCCAGGGCGTCTTCCATAAATGCCTGTAAACGATGCGGGCTTTCATAGAATATCAAGGTATGCGGCGAGGCGGCATCCACCGCCAGCCAACGTTTACGCGGACCGTGCTTGCGCGGTCCAAACCCGCGGAAGGTAAAGCTGTGTACCGGTAATCCCGAAAGAACGACTGCCATGATCAGCGCGGTCGGCCCGGGCACGGCGGTGATGGCGATCCCCTGCGCCAATGCTGCCCGTACCAATATGAATCCAGGGTCGGATACTGAGGGCGTACCGGCATCCGTGACCAGCGCGATCGTCTTGCCGGTGGCAAGTTCGTCCATTAATTTTGGCAGAATCCGTTGTTCGTTATCTTCCCGAAAGGAGAGCTGAGGCTTCTTGATGCCAAAATGAGTTAACAGAAACCCGGTTTTGCGCGTATCTTCACTGACCACAAGGTCAGCGTTTTGCAGGGTATCCAGTGCCCGCTGCGAAATATCACCCAGGTTACCAATAGGGGTTGAGACTAAGATCAACATTTTCTCTCCTTGAGATCGATAAGTAGCAGTATATCACGCCAACAATGGTTGATTAATTCTAACTAAAACTGGAAGATTCTTTCTGAATTAAGCTTGATTTCCTTTTAAGAATTGATATAATTCAATTACACAATTAATTTCCAAAAATTGACATAAAGGTTACAATAAAATAACAAAAGGTGGGAATAATTTTTTTAATCTTTTAGGGAAACTTGCCACGGAGACTGTCACATGGTAAAAGAGAATTCCACGATCAGAACAACTTCACCCACAGGCAGTGGAGTAGATTTGGATTCATTAAAACAAACTGACCGGAAAACGGTAATGGTAATTGATGACGAGCCAGATACCATTACATTGCTTAAGCAGATTTTCATCCATAATGGGTTTAATGTTTCTGGTGCCTTGAGCGGCAAAGAAGCATTACGAAAGTTGGTTGAGGTTAACCCTTCAATAATCATCCTGGATTTACTCATGCCAGAGATGGACGGTATGGAGACACTGGCAGAAATTCACAAGATCAGCAGCGTGCCGGTAATTATTCTTTCTGCGGTAGATCAGAAAGAAGAAATCGTCAAAGCACTGCGCAGTGGTACCGATGATTTTGTGACCAAGCCATTCAACAATGATGAAGTGATCGCACGGGTAAATAGCGTTTTACGCCGCGTCGAGAAAACTGCAGCAATCACCTCTTTGACTTTCCCTGAAGTCAATTTAACGATTGACATGAAAACTTACGAAGTCAACTATAAGGGCAAGAAAATTCAATTGACCGGTAAGATGTTCGAAGTACTGATCATCCTGGCCAAGAGTGCGCCCAAAGTGGTTAACTATCAAGAATTAGCAGAATCCGTGTGGGGAGAAAATTCCACCTCAGTCCGCAATCGCCTCAAATATTTGGTTTATCTCCTGCGCAAGGAATTTCTCAACATTGACCCTGATTTTGATATCATTCAAAATATTGACCGTCTTGGGTACAAACTGGTCGTAAATTTTGAGTAAATTTTCTAGCAATTTGCGATTATTAATGTAAAATAAGTATCTGGAAGCAATGACCTGATCATCTTTATTGGTCGCTTTCTCCGTGGAAAAGAGGAGATGATCAGAGAGCGAGTAGCGAAACCGGTCCAATTTTTGGGCTGGTTTTAATTTAAATAGAATACCCGCAATTTCAAGAAACTCTCATTTATTCATCTTTTTACTGGTTGTTACTAAAAAATTAAATAATGACTTCACAGGCTTTGTACTCGATCGCGTTGTTCTGGGTAAAAAAACTAGATGAGCAACAGGGAGAAATCATTGAAGAACATCGCTCGCAAATTTTTATCTGTGATCTTCACGCTTGCCTGGCTATTGGGGAATAGCCAATCCTTACCAGTTCAAGCCGCAGCCATTGTTGACACCTCCCTGACCCAACCCACCATCAGCGGCAGCCTGATTACCGTACAAGCCGAACAACCAACTGATTATCTTGCCCCAACAAATACTTATGACGACGATTCTCCAACCGGCGTTTCCCCAACCTACATTTTCGTTACTCAAAAAAGCAGCAAAATTGGCACTACTTCGATCACCTTTGAGGGTAAGACTTTTCCGGTTACAACAGTTGTCAGCAACGGTAACGACCTAAAAAGCATTTTGCGTGCCAATACAACGTTCTTTTTCGATGATGGAACTTACAATGACAGCGATTCAACAAATTACTTCGGTTTTTCTCTGGAAAACCTCTCTTTAGTGGGGTTAACTGCAGGAACAGTGAAGATTACTCGTTCTCCTGATAAAACTAACGGTATATACACAATTGAACGCAACGGTTTTAATCAACAGGATATCTACCTCGAGAACCTGATCTTCGACGGTGGTGGTTATAATATGGATACAACAAATAGCCACGGATACTACTTTTTCCATTTTCCCCTTGGTAACGGTAGCACTGGCTTTGTAATGAAGAACTGTACCATCCAAAACGTTGGAGCCAGTAGCAGTTCGTATTCAAATAAAAATGTGGCTATGAATTTCGTTTCATCATCTGGGCAACATAATTTCGAAAATATAACTTTTAAAAATATCGAGACTCAGCTCAATTACGGTATTCTAAGTTTTAACGATGCCACAGGAAACTATTTCAAGAACATAACCTTCACCGACGACAAAATGTATGGATCATCTACATATAGTATTAAATTGGAACACTCAACGACAACAACTCCTTCAATTCCACTCAAAGATATAAAAGCGGTTTTTTCAGGCACATTATCGCTGCCTATTAGCGACACCAATCACAAATTTATTTACATTCAAGATTTCGGTTACGGCAATATCGTTGTACCGCAAGCTTTCCGTTATGCGCAGTACAGCAACAACAACGGCGGTACGTCTTCTGCAGCAATTAACGTTTATCAGAATGACCTTCCTGCTGTAACCAGCAGCACATCCATTCTTGATCTCCAAGACAAAAGCTGGCTGGTGCAGCAGGGTAAATCTATTTCAGTTAACACTCAGCTTACCAATATCAATACTACAATTGGTAAAGCCGGCGCGAAAGCACCGGAACCGAACATCAAGCTTGTCGCGGATAGCACCGGCAAGATCAACGGCTTCACCGTTCCCGATTTTGGCACCCATAGCGTGAATATAGTCGCTGAATCACTTTATACTGATCTGTTCTCCAGCACCAATTTCGTTCCAGTGGCTGCTGCTGCTGTCATCACCCTACCTAAAACTACCGCCAGTAAAGTAATTTTGTATAATTTTGATTTCGACACTTATGCAAAATATACCTTGCAGGAAGCAATCAACGGCATCAATCCGGCCACAACCGTGATCACGGACCCCAATGAAGGCAGTTCGATTGCGGGTTACCCCAGTTATTCGTCGTACGCCCCCGGTACTACGGTCTTACCCAAAGTGGTGAATGCCACCAAAACTAATTTCGGCAACTGCAAATTTACCTCACTGGTGAACAAGATCACCATCACCAACCCGCCCACCTCTCTGACAGTAGGTAGCACCTTCAACCTCACTGGCCAATTGGCCTCCACTGATGATAATTCATACACGGCTTCGGGAATTTCCACAAATATTTCCGGTTCTGCAGATGACCAATCGATTCACTGGTATTCCAACGCTCCCGTCGTCGCCAGCGTGGA
>PMIV01000002.1 GCA_003158355.1 Anaerolineaceae bacterium | reverse complement strand
CAGGATGGTTTTGCCAGCACCACTCCCGGCAAGGCGGTTGGTTATCTCTTTATACCGATCTTCAATATTTACTGGATCTTTCGAGCTTATTGCGGTTTAGCCAACGATCAAAACCGCTACATTGCCCGCCATTTTGATTCTCAACCCGGGGTTGAGGTGAGAAAATCCCACCCGTTCATTTCACTCTTGTTCTTGCTGGTATCCTTTGTGGGCGGCGCTGTCATGTACATCATCATCTTCACCAAAATGACTCCGGAGGTCCTGGCTAGCCTGAATGCTGCTTCGATGAGCACGATAATGGCTCAATTCTCAATCCCGATCATGATTTTTACCCTCATCACCATGGCGCTTTCATTCACAATGTTCTACGATTTTTACCAGACTGCGCTCGACATCGTCGAAACCGAATCAGCTCAAAAATAACAAATCAGCCCGGAGCAAAAACTCCGGGCTGACAAATTAACCTTGCAATTACTTAGACTGTGCCCAGCAGCGCCCTGGCCGCAAGAGCGAATAACTCCCCGGGGACAAAACTGAGCACAACCACGCACAGCGCGCAGAAGATCGCCACCACACCCGTCCAATAATTCCAGTGCAGTTCCGGTTCGCCAGCGCGGAAGTACATCTGCTGAATCACCTTGAAGGCTACATAGGCGGCCAGCAGTGAGGTGAGCAGCCCCAGCACCGCCAACCATACGTACCCGCCGGCAATGGCCGTGCGAAAGAGGTAGAACTTTCCCCAAAAACCCAGCGTCAACGGAATGCCCGTGAACGAGAGCATGAAAACGGTCATGGCAGCCGCCAGCAGCGGTGAGCGCTTGCCCAGGCCAGCCAGGTTCTCCAGGCTCATACCCGTGCCGTCCGTGTGTTCCAGGGTGAGCAGCACCGCCCAAGCCCCAAACGAAGCCAGAGTAAAGGTGAGCAGATAGAATAAAGCCGAGGCCAAGGAATCGGCCCCTACAGCCGGGTTGCCAAACGGGGCAAAGGCCATCAGCATATAGCCGGCACTGGCAATGCTAAAATAAGCCAGCAGCCGTTTGAGGTTGGTCTGCACCAACGCCAGCAGATTGCCCACGGTCATGGTCAGAGCAGCGATCACGGCAAAGATCGGCGCCAGCGCAGCGGACTGGGCCGGGAATACCATCAGGTACAGGCGCAGCAACGCGGCAAAACCGGCAGCCTTGGCGCCCACTGCCATAAAAGCAGTAACGGAGGATGGCGCACCCTGATACACATCCGGCGCCCAGGCATGGAAAGGCACCACCGCGATCTTGAAGCCCAGGCCGACGAGCAGCAGTGCCGCACCTGCGATAATGAAGGTGAGGTTAGCCTGGCCCAATTGAATGGCCGCCAGTATCTCGGCAAAACCGGTTGACCTGCTTCCGCCGAAGAGAAAGGCAATACCAAAGAGCACAAACCCCGATGCAAACGAGCCCAGCAGAAAATATTTAAGCGAGGCTTCTTCCGATTCCACGCGCGGACGGGCGATCCCTGCCAGCACGTAGAGTGGGATAGATAAGAGTTCGAGCGCCAGAAATACGATGATCAGGTTGGTGGCCGAAGCCATCAGCAGCATGCCGCTCAAGCTGAACAGCAGCAGAGGGTAATATTCATACTGGTCGATGCCGATGCCTTCAAGGTAAGCCGGGGCCAGCACCACGGCTAAAACACCGCTGATCAGCAGAAGCGCATCCAGATAGTTCGAGAAACCGTCCGCACTGACCATGCCGCCAAAACCCGTCTGCGCCACCTGCCAGTTCACGCCAAGCTGCGCGCCCGCGGCCGCCAACCCGACCAGGGCCAGCAGCGGGTTCAGCCAAGCGAGCTTTTTAGGGAGAACGAGACCAACCAACAGCATCAGCATTGCCCAAACGATCAGGACAGCCAGCGGCAAGATGGATAAGAGCTCTGAAAATTTCATACTTAGATCCTCTTCCCTTTAATGCATCGCAACGGATGCTGCCTGCAGAATGCCCAGCAATTTTTCCACTGCCGGGGTCATCAGAGCAAAGAACGGTTTCGGGTACAACCCGATCCAGAAAATGACGGCCAGCATGGGCACGAGCATGGCGATTTCACGCACGCTCAGGTCTTTCAGGCTCAGGTTCTCCTCGTGAGTCACCGGTCCAAGGAAGAGCTTCTGGAAGAAGTGCAGCAGATAAACTGCCGCCGCAATCACACCCAGTGCCGCCGCCCCGGCGATCCAGGGGGTTGCCAGCGCAGCCGAACCAAACGCGCCCAGCAAGATACTGAACTCACCCACGAAGCCGTTGAGTCCCGGCAGCCCCATCGAGGACAGGGTAACGATCAGCGCCAGGCTGCCCAGCACGGGTATGACCTTCCACAATCCACCGAAGTCATCCAGGGCGCGGGTATGCCTGCGTTCATAGAGGAAGCCCACGATCAAGAAGAGCGCTCCGGTCGAAAGTCCGTGGTTCACCATCTGCAAGATGGCGCCGCTGATGCCCTGCGCGTTGAGCGCGAACAAACCGAGCACAACAAAGCCCATGTGGCTGACCGAGGAATAAGCCACCAGACGTTTGGCGTCCTTCTGTCGATAAGCCACCAGCGCTCCGTAGAGAATGCCGATGACCGCGATAATGCCCATCCAGGGCGCCAGTTTGATCGAAGCAGCCGGGAAGATCTGTAAATTGAAGCGCAAGAAACCGTAAGCGCCCATCTTGAGCAGTACGCCCGCGAGAATGATAGATCCGGCAGTGGGGGCTTCGGTATGCGCGTCGGGCAGCCAGGAGTGCAGCGGCCACAATGGCACTTTGATAGCAAAAGCCAGGCCAAAGGCGCCGAAAAGCCACAATTGCTGCACGAACGAGAGTGAATTATTGGCAGTGAGTTGGGTCAGGTCAAAAGTGCCGGCGTGCAGGGCCAACCACAAGATCCCGGCCAGCATCAAGAGCGAACCGGTGAGGGTGTACAGCACAAATTTGATGGCCGCGTACAGGCGCCGTTCGCCGCCCCACAGACCGATCAGGAAATACATGGGGATGAGGGTGAACTCCCAGAAGATGTAAAAAACGGCCATATCCAGCGCCAGAAAAACACCCAGCAGACCCGTCTCAAGCAGCAGGAAGAAAATCATAAAGCCGCGTACTTTTTCTTCGACGGCTTTCCAACTGGAAAGAATGGCAATGGGAGTGAGGAAGGTAGTGAGCAGCAGCAGGAGGATGCTCAATCCGTCCACACCCAGGTGGAAGGCAATGGGGATGCCTGCCAGGATAAACCAGGGCAGGTTGATCTCCATCTGCATGCCGCCATCAGCGCTTTTGAACAGGCTCAACACCACCAGTGAAAGCCCAAAAGTGAGCAAAGAAGTCGCCAGCGCCGTCCAGCGCAGGGCTCTCTTCCACTGCGGCCTGAGCAGCAGCAAAACCAGCACCCCGACCAGCGGGAAGAGTGACACCAGGAGTAAAGGATTCATTCCAAAGATCATAATTTGTCCTTTATCTCAAAACCAAAAATGTGAGGATCGCTGCCAGACCAATCAACATCCACAGCGCGTAGGAGCGTACAAAGCCGTTCTGCAGGCGGCGTAGCCAGGTGCCGAGCCTGTTGGCACCGCCGCCCAGGCTATCTCCGGCGCGGTTGATGACGCCCTGATCCAGCGGCTCGGCCGTGAACTGGGCGATGGCTTTATAGGGATTCAAGAAAAGGAAGGCGTACAGTTCATCCACCCACCACTTGTGCTGCATGCCGGTGTAGATCGGGCCCAGCTTGCTTTGCAGCGGGTCAGGCTCGTTTTTCACCTGCGGGGTGCGGCCGTAGATCAGCCAGGCCAGACCCAACCCCAGCAGCCCCAGCAGCAGGGAGCCGCCTGCGACGCTCCACATGAATACGGCGCCTGAGGTCTCGCCCAGCGTACGCGCCAGCCAGTGTTCCAGCGTGTTTACCCCGGGCAGGTTGAGCAGGCCGCCCAACACAGAAAGCCCGGCCAGGATCAGCAGCGGTACGGTCACCACCCTGGCGCTTTCGCTGGCATGGTCAGCCGCCTGGCTGCGCGCCGGGCCAAAAAAGACCAGCACGATCTGGCGGCCAATGTAAAACGCGGTCAAAAAGGCAGCCAGTGCCAGCACCACAAATACAGCGGTGTGGCCCTGCGCGGCCGCGGCCAATATTTCATCTTTCGAGAAGAACCCGGCCAGTGGCGCCAGACCTGCCAGCGCCAGCCCGCCGATGAGATAGACCCAGAAGGTAACGGGGATCTGCTTGCGCAGGCCGCCCATGTTACGCATATCCTGCGGGTCAAGTTCAGCGGAGTGGCCCTTCAGGGAATGCGCTCCCCGCTCCACAGCCTGGATCACCGACCCGGCGGCGAGGAAGAGCAGCGCTTTAAAGAAGGAGTGCGTCACCAGGTGGAACATGCCGGCACTAAACGCGCCCATGCCCACAGCCGTCACCATAAAGCCCAACTGGCTGATGGTGGAGTATGCCAGTACTTTTTTAATATCCGTCTGGGCCACGGCAATG
>PMIV01000115.1 GCA_003158355.1 Anaerolineaceae bacterium | reverse complement strand
AGAGTTGTGGCTTCATGGCGCACCAGGCCAACAAGATCCCCACGAACCATTGTTATGATGGAGAAGGTAGTTTTCCATTGTTCAGCAGACCGTAGGCGATGATCAGCGAAGCCCCAAGGACCAGGTCAAACGGTCCCAGTATCACTGTGCGGCTTACCGGGTAAAAGAATAACAGACTCGCTAGCAACCACAATGGAGGGCGTTTTTTGATCACTAGCAGTGCAATAAAGATCGAGACCAGGTTAAATGCCATCCAATATGCCTGGGCCCAGGCATATGTCATACTAACGGAGGGTAAAATGACCAATAAGGCAAATGGGGGGTAGACATATTTGAGCTGGTCTTCGCTCGGTTTTGCAAGTCGTCCGTAGATTCCTTGTTGTATGCTGGCCGTAGTAGAGGGGTCGTACGGACTCACTCCCCTTAAAATAAGCGCTCTACCAGCCTGCCAGAAATTGAAAAAATCCCCTCCAAAAGAGATCGCTGAAGTAACGGCGAGCTTGAATCCCACCATCAACACACAGAAACTGATCAAAGCGATTGCAATTCCCCGATAAACCCTGATCTGTGAATTTTTTTTCATGGCAATAAACCTTTGCTTAAATTAACACACACTCTCTATTGTAGAATATAATCGAAAAAGGTGATCTCATGAAGCAATTATTACAAAATATGCATAATGGTCAAACAAATATCGAGGAAGTACCCATTCCTTCTGTTAAAAGCAAATTCGCGCTGGTAAAAACCGCCTGTTCACTGGTTTCAGCCGGGACCGAACGGATGTTGGTTGAATTTGCCGAGAAAAATCTCGTGCAAAAGGCTACCTCCCGCCCGGACCTGGTGAAACAGGTGCTGACGAAAGCGCAGCGCGAAGGGATACTCTCCACCATCGAAGCTACTTTCAATAAACTCGACCAACCGATGCCGTTGGGTTATTCCTCCGCCGGTACCATCCTTGAGCTCGGCAGCGGATTGGAAGGTTTTAAAGTGGGAGACCGCGTTGCCTGCGGCGGCGGGAATTATGCTGTCCATGCAGAATATGCTTTGGTACCACGCAACCTTCTGGTGAAGCTGCCGGATTCGGTTGATTTTGATTCCGCGGCCTTCACTACCCTGGGAGCCATTGCCATGCAGGGGTTCCGCCTGGCTTCGCCACAGTTGGGGGACAGGGTTTGTGTAATCGGCCTCGGATTACTGGGCCTCATGGCAGTTCAGATCGCCCGCGCGGCCGGCTGCGAAGTTTTTGGCATCGATCTTTCCCCCAAACGGGTGAAACTGGCGAAAGAGCTTGGTTTTACTGCGGCTGAACGACCTGGTTGTGAAGAAAATGCTTCGGTTTTCACGCAAAACCGCGGTTTTGACATTGTACTCATCTGTGCAGATACCTCAGCCAATGATCCCATTGAACTGGCAGGCAAACTGGCACGTGATCACGGCAGCGTAGTCGCCATTGGTGCGGTCGGTTTGGATATTCCCAGAAAGATCTATTACGAAAAAGAACTCGATTTTAAGGTTTCGCGCTCTTACGGCCCGGGTAGATACGATTCGGCCTATGAAGAAGGCGGACAGGATTATCCCTTTGGTTATGTACGTTGGACCGAAGGCCGCAATATGCAGTCCTTTGTTGAGTTATTGGCTTCCGGTAAAGTGGATGTTCATCCATTGATCTCGCACCGCTTTGAAATTGACGACGCCTCTGCCGCCTACGAATTGATCACCGGGAAAACAGGTGCACCATTTTTAGGCGTTTTGCTCATTTACCCTGAACCAAAACAGATTGACACAGTCAGCCATAAAGTGATTTTAACCCTTGCCAACAATTTTCCGACCACTCAAATCAAGGTTGGCGTGCTGGGCTCTGGAAATTACGCCATGGCTGTCTTTTTACCCGCAATCAAGAAAAGCGCCAAAGCCGAATTGATTGGTGTTGCTTCTGCTGCCGGCCTGACCGCCAAAATTGCTGCAAAACGCTTTGGATTCCATTTTGCCAGCTCTAATGAGGATGATATCCTCGCCAATCCGGACGTGAACACCGTCGTGCTGCTCACCCGGCACCAACATCACGCCCGTCAAGTGATTACCGCCCTGCAAAACGGAAAAAATGTTTACTGCGAAAAGCCGCTGGCGCTTAACGAACAGGAATTGTCTGAGGTTCAAGGTGTTCTGCAAAACGCTTCGACCCCTTTATTAACCGTGGGTTTCAACCGCCGTTTCGCCCCCTTTGGGGTGGAACTGCACAAATTCTTCGAAAACCACAGCGAAGCACTTTTCGTTCATTATCGAGTCAATGCCGGCTATTTGCCTGCCAACCACTGGACTCAAGACCTCTCCCAAGGAGGCGGCAGGATCGTTGGTGAAGGCTGCCATTTTATCGACTTTCTCACCTTCCTCGTCGGTTCCGTTCCTGTCTCTGTCCGTGCTGCTACTCTTCCGGATGGCGGCCGTTACCATCAGGATAACGTCACCATGACCTTCCGTTTCGCGGATGGATCAGTGGGCGTTGTGGATTACCTGGCCAACGGCAACAAGAATTCATCAAAAGAGCGGATCGAAGTTTTCAGCAACGGTAAAATTGGTATTGTGGATGATTTCCGCAGCCTGGAGCTGACCAGCGAAAGCAAACGCAGCCGCAAACATGCCTATTTGCGGCAAGATAAAGGCCATCAGGCCGCCTGGAACGCTTTCTGTAATGCTATTCTGCAAGGCACCGGTCCAACCATCCCCTATGACCAATTGATCGGTGTTACCCGTGCCAGTTTTGCGGTTTTGCGTGCGCTGCAATCAGGCGAAGAAATTCAAATTTGATCAAAACTGTGAACCAATTTAAACGTACCTACCTGCTTATTAAAGAACTGGGCGCTTCCCAGTTGATTCCGTTTGCCATATATCAAGCACAGCTCCGTTCGGGATCTTTGGAGAAAACCATCCTCCCTTCGTACCCGGTTCTGGCTGATCCACAGCATGCGCTCAAAAAAGCGTTTATTTTTAATCCCTCTCCATCACAAGATAAAACCCACAAAACAAAAATTCTGGCTGAGGCAAATGATGTGCTACAAGGTCGCTATCCTCCCTTCGGTGGAGAGAGCGCTCCCCTCGACCTGACCCTGCCTCTATCTTCGCTAGAGTACTGGAGCCATTACGGCGACCAAATAAATGGTCGCGATATTAAGACGATCTGGGAACCAGCGCGTTTCACCTGGGTATTTCCCCTGTGCCAGGCCTATCAAATTAATTCGGATGAGAGCTATCCGCGAATCTTCTGGCAAAATCTGGAGATCTTTTTAGCAGCCAATCCCTTTAACCAGGGGCCAAATTGGACCTCCGCCCAGGAAGTGGCGCTGCGCCTGATTCCCTGGATACTAGCTGCCCAAACCTTTGCAAATTCACCAGAGAGTACCCCGCAGCGGATCGAACAACTCGTGCAGGCCATCTGGCAGCACACCGGCCGTATCCCCCAGACATTAAATTACTCCCGCTCGCAGAATAACAATCACCTGCTCAGCGAAGCGCTCGGGTTGATGATCGGCGGGCTGGTTTTTAGCGAAACTACTGCAGGCAAACGCTGGTTCGCCCAGGGATTCCGCGAATTTCAAAAAGGCATCCTCAAGCAGGTAGAGAACGACGGCACTTACAGCCAGCACAGCACTAATTATCACCGCCTGATGCTACATCTGGCGCTTCTATTCAAAGCTGCTTCTGCCAAAGCAGGTTTTACTCCATCCAAAAAAGTCACACAAAAGCTGTCCCTGGCCACGCAGTGGTTAATTGCACAAATGGATCTTCGCTCTGGCAAAGCACCAAACCTCGGTCATAATGATGGTTCAAATATTCTGCCTACCGGTTGCAGCGATTATGCGGATTACCGCCCCACCGCCCAGGCTACCAGCCGTGCCTTCCTGGGGGCCTCCTGTTTGCCGGCTGGACCCTGGGATGAACTCTCGAATTGGCTTGGATCGATCGAAACTGACGAAGCAATTATTCGGGCTGACAGTTTGACTTCCAATGCAGTTCACCGGGTTGGCAATGCCCAAACCTGGGCCACCCTGCGCTCCCTGCAATTCCATTCCCGACCGGCCCATGCTGATCTCTTGAATATAGAACTTTGGCATGATGGAGTCAATTTGCTGGCGGACGCTGGCACGTATGCCTATAACCTGCCTGATCCCTGGCAAAACGCTCTTTCGGGCACAATGGTTCACAACACAGTAATGGTAAACGGACAGGATCAAATGACCCGCGCCGGCAAGTTCCTGTGGTTGGACCGTGCTAGAGCTTTTACTCTTCCTGCCAAACCCAATACTGTTTCAGCGATCATGTATTGCGATCTGGCGATTGCCTACACGCATGTGAGGACCTTGCAATATCTTCCCGATCAGGGTTTTGAAGTGCTGGATCAAATTGAATTCGCACGGTTGGAAAAAACTCCCCTGCCAGTAACGATCCAATTTCTTCTTCCCGATTGGCGTTGGAACATCGAGGGTAATTCGCTCACCTTGAATAAAGGTCAGTCCAATTTGAATGTGATTGTCGATGGCTTTGACCCCGCAGACCATTCGCTCATGCCCGGTTTCCTCTCTCTGATCCGAGCCGGTGAAACACTCTCTGGCAATGATTCATCCCCCATTCGCGGATGGATATCCCCAACCTATCTCGAAAAAATACCGGCTCTTTCATTTTCAGTGACTTTCAATACAACTAAATCATTGGAAATTAAAACGCGATTGATTCTCTAAAGAAGTGGTGTAAACTCAAATTATGCACATTTTGTTAATTCATCAGGCCTTTGCCAGTCTGGATGAGGCGGGGGGAACCCGTCATTTTGAAATTGCCCATTATCTGGTCTCGCGAGGGCACCAGGTGACGATCATCACCAGTCCGGTAAATTACCTGACCGGTCACGCTAAAGAAACCCGGCTGCACTGGGTGCAAAAAGAGATCCCAGAACCCGGCATCACGCTTTTACGAGTCTATGTCTATCCAGCCCTGCACCGCAGCTTTTTTCACCGGTTGGTCAACTTCTTCAGTTTTATGTTTTCCTCCTTTTTTGTAGG